>JAJTHZ010000115.1 GCA_021299185.1 Lysobacteraceae bacterium
CAACCCCGCGTTCAAGACGCCAACGGCAAGATCGAAACGTGACGGTCGCGCGCAAGCGCGCTCCTACGGGTGAGGCAGCGGCGCAAGACAACTGCGGCAAGATCGAGACGTGGCGGTCGCGCTGCACGCAGCGCTCCTACAGCGGAGGCCTTGACGCAAGACGCCTGCGGCAAGACCCAAACGTGGCGGTCGCGCGCAAGCGCGCTCCAACGGGCAACGGATCAAGCACGCCGCGAGCGGTCGCTTGCGGCGACAAGACGATCTCGCACGCGACCCACAGCGGCAAGTCCAATCGGCATCACTCGCGCGCGGCATGGGCCTGCCCCCCATCACGAAGCCGTTCGAACCCCCCTTCGCTTCCCCGGCGCCCAAGCGCCCCCCCGTCCTGCCCTACAATGCCCGGCCATGCGCATCTTCATGCAGACCCCGCCACGCAGCGCCGAGTCGCCGCGCTACTGCCACCTGATCCTGCAGCAGGACCTGCTCGGCGGATGGACCCTGCTGCGGGAATCCGGCCAGCAGGGCGGGCGCGCCACCCTCAAGCGGGAGGTCTACCTCGACCGCGATGCCGCCGAGGCCGCGCTGATGGCGGCGCGCGACAAGGAGATCAAGCGCGGCTTCCAGGTGATGTTCACGCAGGGCGCGGAAGCGCCCTCGGGATTGCAGTACGGGGATGAATAGCCTCGCTGCCCGGATCGCCGCCGGCGTGCTGCTGCTCGGCGCGATGGGCGCGGCGGCCGACGACCGCGACGACGAGGTGGTCTGCGTGCCGGCCGAGGATGGCCGCTCCTGGGCCTGCGGCACGCGGGCCAATCCGCCGCCGGAGCGCAGCGCGCCGGTGGTGCCGCGGCGCACGGCCGGCGCCCCGCCACCGTTCCTGGCCGCGCCCGGCGGCACCGTGGCGCCGCTCGCGCCGGCGGATCGACCAGCGCGCGATGCCTTTCCGCCGGCGCCGGACCGCGATCCGCCAGCATCTGCGGTGGAGGTTCGACAGGTCGCGGACGCGGACGACACCACGGTCGAGCCGCTGCCCGAGCAGCCCGCGGCCGCCACGACAACGAGCCCGCCACCCGACGCGCCCAGTGCGTCGATGACGGCGCCACCGCAGGCGCCACCGCCCTTGCTCGCCGCGCCGCGGCCACGCCGCGCACCCTATGCGCCGGTGACCCCGGTCGCGGCGGCCCCAGCGCCTGCGATGGCGGAGCCTGCCGCTGCGGAACCTCTTGCTGCGGAGCCTGTCGCTGCGGAGCCTGTCGCCGCGGAGCCCACCGCCGCGGAGCCCGTCGCTGCGGAGCCCGTCGCTGCGCAGCCCATGGCTCCGGAACCTGCCGTCACGCCGCTCGACACGCCGCCGGTCGCCGACGGCGAGGCCTTCCTCGCCCTGCCCGCAGATCGCGCGACACTGCAACTCGCGCGCGCCACCCGGGTCGGGGACCTGTACGCGACCTGGCAACGCATGGTCGCCGATTCGGGTGGCGCGCTGGCGCGCGGCACTGCCTACGTCATCACCCTCGACGCCGGCGGCACGCCGCAGGCGCTGCTGCTGTGGTCGGACTTAGCCGATGCGGCCGCCGCGCGCGCCGCCTGGGAGACGCTGCCCGGCTTCTCCGCCGGCAAGCCCGCCGCCTACGCGCGCCGCGTCGCGCCGCTGCAGGACGAGATCCGCCGTTCCGCCCCTTCCCGCTGACGCCCCGCCCGACCATGACCTTCGCTCCGCTCCGCAACGACCGCTTCCTGCGCGCGCTCCGCCGCGAACCCGTGGACTGCACCCCCGTCTGGCTGATGCGCCAGGCCGGCCGCTACCTGCCGGAGTACAAGGCCACGCGCGCGCGCGCCGGCAGCTTCATGGGCCTCGCGAAAAACCCGGAACTGGCCTGCGAAGTGACGCTGCAGCCGCTGGACCGCTTCCCGCTGGACGCGGCGATCCTGTTCTCCGACATCCTCACCGTGCCCGACGCGATGGGCCTCGGGCTGTCGTTCGCCGAAGGCGAGGGCCCGCAGTTCGCGCACCCGGTGCGCAGCGCGACCGACGTGGCGAAGCTCGGCGTGCCCGACATGGGCAGCGAATTGCGTTACGTCACCGACGCGGTGACCCTGATCCGGCGCGAACTCGGCGGCCGCGTGCCGCTGATCGGCTTCTCGGGCTCGCCGTGGACGCTGGCCTGCTACATGGTCGAGGGCGGCGGCAGCGAGCGCTTCGCGCGCATCAAGGCGATGCTGCACGACGCCCCCGCGACCCTGCACCGACTGCTGGAGATCAACGCGCGCGCGGTCACCGCGTATCTCGCCGCGCAGATCGAAGCCGGCGCGCAGGCGGTGATGGTGTTCGACACCTGGGGCGGCGTGCTCACGCCGCGCCACTTCCGCGATTTCTCGCTGCGCTACCTCGCGCAGATCGCCGCCGAACTGCCGCGCGGCAGCGGCGCCGACCGCGTGCCGCTGATCCTGTTCGCCAAGGGCGTGCACCAGGTGGAGGCCATCGCCGACACCGGCTGCGACGCGGTCGGCCTCGACTGGACCATCGACCTGTCCGAGGCGCGCGCACGCATCGGCCACCGCGTCGCGCTGCAGGGCAACCTCGACCCGGTGACGCTGTACGGCAACGACGCCGCAGTGCGCGCGGCGGTGGCCGAGGTGCTCGACTCCTTCGGCGACGGCCCCGGCCACGTGTTCAACCTCGGCCACGGCATCACGCCCGACGTCGATCCGGCGCGCGCGGCGACGCTGGTGCAGGCGGTGCATGAGTTGTCGGCGGGGCGGGCGATGCGGTGAGGCGAGGGCCCAGGGCCGAGGGTATAGGGCCCAGGGTATAGGGCCCAGGGAAACAGCACGCCGTGTGCGGACCGCGGGCGTATCGAAGGTGGCCGGGGATTGATCGCGCTGCACGCAGCGCTCCCACAGTGGACGCAAACGGACCCACACCCAGGGCCCTATACCCTGGGCCCTGGGCCCTCGCCTAACGGCGCCTCCCGTACCCGAGCGACGCCACGCCGCGACCCCTTCAGTGCCTCTGGAACCGCGGCAACCACTCCGCCAGCCAGCGCAGGCGCTGCGCGGGATCGTCGGACTGCAGCATCTGCTGGCGCTCCTCCATTTCCAGCGGCAGCAGTTCGGCCAGCCGCCATGCCACCCAGGCGGCGTCGTCGAAGCGCGCATCGCTCTCAGCCGCGAGTTCGCCGCCGACCTGTTCGGCGAGGCGGCGCAGGATGGTCGCGAGCACGCCGCTTTCGGCGGGCACCGGCAGTTCCGGGTCGGCGGGCAGGTATTCGACCTGCCCCACTACCAGCCCGTTGTCGCGCACCCGCGTGCGCTGCACCCGGAAGCGCTCGCCGCCGCGGGTGGTGATGCCGAGCAGGCCGTCCGGCAGCGTGCTGAAGTCCTCGATCCGCGCGACGGTGCCGATCGCCGCCGGCACCGCCGGCGCGCCGACCTCGGTGCCGCGCACGACCAGGCACACGCCGAAGCCGGCACCGGTGCGCGCGCACTCGCGCACCAGGTCGAGGTAGCGCGGCTCGAAGATGCGCAACTCCAGCCGCCCGCCGGGGAACAGGACGGACGACAGCGGGAACAGCGGCAGTTCGCCGGTCGCGGCCGCGCCGGGCGTCGCCATCACGGCACTCAGCGCACGATTTCGGCGCGACCGTCGGGATAGACGCGCACGCCGACGTACATCGCCTGCCCGTTCGGATCGCCGAAGAACTGCATCGTCCAGTAGCCGTTGGTCTCC
>JAJTHZ010000143.1 GCA_021299185.1 Lysobacteraceae bacterium
CAAACGCAGGGCACGTGGATTCACCCGCCTGTCCACGATCCGAACCGTCATTTTCCTGATCGCCGGAAAGCTCGACTTCTACTCGGTCAACCCGCATGTCGCTCGCCCGGCATAACCCACTTGAATTTCAACAGACCCATACTTGAAGTCCTGCCAGTAGCCCAGGATCACCAGCGCCGGGATGGTGAAGATCACGCCCGCGGCGATCGACGAGCCTGCGGAGGCGCCGGTCTGCACGATGTTGTTCTCGAGGATGGTGCCGCCGCCGAGCACGCGCAGCACCGCCATCGACACCACCGCGGCCGGGATCGCGGTGGCGATGGTCAGGCCCGCGAACAGCCCGAGGTAGGTATTGGCGGCGGCGAGGATCATCGCCAGCACGATCGACAGCAGGACGGCGCGGAACGACAACTGGCGCATCGCCGGAACGCTCATGGACTCTCCCCGGTGGACGTGTTCACCGCGCGGCCCCCGTGCCGGCGCGGCAGGGGGCGGAGCATAACCGCGTGTCGCCTGAACGGCGATGGCTCGCGGCACTTGCGCACCGCGGAACGCGCGCGCAGCTTCGGCGGCAGGACCCTTGGAGCGCGCCATGGAACTGCACCGCATCCGCCGATTCGCCCTGTCCACACTGCTTGCCCTCAGTCCCGCGTTCGCGGTGGCGGCCGAACCCGAGCCCGCGCCGACCGCGCAGATGCAGGCCGAAATCGACGCCCTGCTGGCCAACGACGTCGCTGTGCTGTTCGAGGCCAACCGCCGCGACGGCCTCGCCGATTTCGCCCGCGAATGGGAGGCCGCGCGCGAGCGGCGTCGTGGCGCGGATGAGAACGTCAAGGCGATGCAGGCCGCGACGAGCCCATTTGAACGGACCTGGACCCTGCTGCTCGACGACGAAGGCACCGAAGCGTTGGTGCGCGAGTGGCACGCCGAACTCACCGGCCCGCGCGGCGCCGCCGCGCCCGGCACGCTGTCGGTCGGCATCGCCGGCTTCTTCGGCAAGGCGATGGCGGATCCCGAGCAGACGCCGCAGCAGCGCGCCACGATGCTCGATGCCATGCGCGCGGCCCAGGCGTGGGCCATGCGCGTCGACTTCAGCGACCCGGAGCGCCTGCGCCGCGCGGTCGGCGCGCTGGCCAAGGCGGTGCGCGACACCGGCGTCGACGACCCCGCCGCCTTCGCCGACCTGCCGTTCGAGGACGCCCTGCTGCACATGGGCGACTTCCTCGCCGCCGCCAAGGCGATGGCCCTGGCCTATGACCTCGACATCGACGCCATCCTGCGCAGCCACCGCGTGCGCGAGGTCCTGCGCGAAGGCGACCAGGCCACGCTGGAGTCCCGCATCACCGTGTTCGACGTGCCACTCGAGCTCCGCTCGACCGTGGTCCTTCGCGACGGCCAGTGGATCGATGCCAAGCGCGCCCGCATCGAGGACGAACGCGCACGCCGCGGCACGTCCGAAGACGCTGTCACCCGCGAAGTGCGCGAGCAGCCGACCTTCGGCCCGCAGCAGGCCTTCCCGCTGGAGCGCCGCCCGGAACCCGCGCCGCGCAAGGACTGACTGCCTCAACCACGCAGGGTCGTAGGGTCGTAGGGTGCAATGAGCGCAGCGAATTGCACCGGCTTCGACGGCTGCGGTGCAATCTGCTGCGCTCATTGCCCCCGACGCCCGTTGCGCGGGCAGGAAGGAGGGGGCGGGGGGAGGGCGGGACATGCCTCAACCTGATCCCCTCTCCCCGCCGGGGAGAGTCGCGTAGGGTGCAATGAGCGCAGCGAATTGCACCGGCCTCGAAGGCAGCGTCGCATTCTGCTGCGCTCATTGATTTCCACGACTCCCCTTGTGGGCGAGGCGGGAACTGCCGCCGCATGCAGCGATCCGGCCACCGCTGCTCGCGGTGGCATTCGCGGGGTCGCGCCAGTGGCGCGACAAGCCCCCGCTCATCCCGCCGAACGCCCGTGCGAGTAGCGCGGGCCGGAACGAGGGGTTGGGGACAGGCGGCGAAGTGCGACTGACTGAGCCCCTCTCCCCTCGTGGGTGAGGCGGGAATTGCCGCCGCATGCGGCGGACCGCCGAACGCCCGCGTGAGTAGCGCGGGCCGGAACGAGGGGTTGGGGAGAGGGGCGCTTTGGCGCGGACTGAACCCCGCTCCGCGCATGGCTATCATCGGCCATCCCCCACCCGCACCCCCGCCATGCCCGCCGATCCCTCGAACCCGCTGCGCATCCTGATCCTCGGCGGCGGCACCGCCGGCTGGATGGCCGCCAGCCTCATGGCCAAGCGCTGGGAAGGCCGCCCGATCGAGATCACCCTGCTTGAATCCCCCGAAATCGGCATCGTCGGCGTCGGCGAGGGCAGCACGCCGCAACTGAAAGGCTTCTTCGACACCCTCGGCATCGCCGAATCCGACTGGATGCCGCGCTGCAACGCCACCTTCAAGACTGCCATCCGCTCCGTCGGCTGGAGCACCCGGCCCGGCTTCGAGGCCTACTACCACCCCTTCAAGACCGACCTCGACGACCGCAGCGCCCCGGCGTTCTACTTCAACACCGTCCTGCGCCGCCGCGGCGTCGACGTGCACGCGCACCCCGACCGCTTCTTCATCGACGCCGCCCTCGCGCAGCGCCGCCTCGCACCGCACCCCGCGCATTCATTCCCCTTCCGCGCCTTCTACGGCTACCACTTCGACGCCTACCTGATCGGCGCCTACCTCCGCGACTGGGCAAAAGCCCGCGGCGTGCGCCACCTGGAGGGCACGGTCGCCCGCGTCGAACAGGCACACGACGGCACGATCACCGCCGTGCACGCCGACGGCGAGCGCCGCATCGAAGCACACTTCTTCGTCGACTGCACCGGCTTCCGCTCCCTGCTGCTGCAGGGAGCGCTGAAGGTGCCCTTCCTGCCGTTCGCAACCAACCTGTTCAACGACGCCGCGGTGGCGCTACCCACGCCGCACGACGAACGCCCCATCGCCCCGCAGACCACCGCCACCGCGCTGCGCCACGGCTGGGCCTGGCGCATCCCGCTCACCAACCGCGTCGGCAACGGCTACGTCTACAGCACGCGCTACACCACGCCCGAAGACGCCGAGCGCGAACTGCGCGCGCACCTGAAGATCGGCGACGACATCCCCGCCCGCCACCTGCGCATGCGCGTCGGCCGCGTCGCGCAGCCCTGGTCGCACAACTGCCTCGCCGTTGGCCTCTCGCAGGGCTTCATCGAACCGCTGGAAGCCACCGCCCTGCACCTGGTGCAGGAAACGGTCGAGCGCTTCATCGAAGCCTTTGAGGGCGGCGGCTTCGGGTCCGGCAAGCGCGATGGGTTCAACCGCGAGATCAACGGCCGCTTCGAAGGCGTGCGCGACTACATCGTCTGCCGCTACAAGGCCAACACCCGCACCGACACGCCCTATTGGCGCGACGCCGCAGCGCTGGATGCGTTGTCGGACTCACTGCGTCAGCTATTGCACTGCTGGCTGCAGGGCGGGGATCTGGTGGCGGAGATTGAGCGGCAGGGGATTGGGTTTTGGTTTGGCCCGATGTCGTGGCATTGTCTGCTCGGGGGGTACGGTGCCTACCCCGATCCGTCAACACTCCGCGCGCCGACGGCGCGGGAGATGCCGTTTGATCTGGCAAAGATCGAGGAATTCATTGCGCGCTGCTGCCTGAACTTTCAAGCGCACGAAGAGGTGTTGGCGGGGCAGGGGGCGGGGGTTGGGGGATGAGTGCCCACGAATGATGGGACACCTCAGTCGCCGAGCAGAGTGCAGGATTGCTCCGGAGAGGCAATAGACGCCTCTTTGGGGTGCCGCCGCAGGCCCGTGAGCCTGTCCTGCGCACAAGAAGCCGCATGGTTGACCAGCGGCCTGCATCGGATATCGTCCGTACTGTCAACCGATTCTGGGTTCGATCAACAATATGGCCGCGCAAATGCCGCCGTGGGACATGGAAGCTACAAGACAAGCAGTTCTACGCCTCCACGGCAAAGCACAATTGGACTTGGCGGCCCCGTGCTTGCGGTCCCTCGCTGATCGCCAGTTCTATGCCCGATTTCATTTCGTCCGTGCTCGCGCAAGCCTAGCCCGCTTATCAAGACTCTTGACCCCGAGAGCCCAGTGCCTATCTTGTTTGGTCAAGATGAAAGGGGTTGGCGGCGGTTCAATGTCGTCATTCGGAAAGTCGCAGCGGACGTGACTGCGTGCGTCCAGAGCATTCACGCGCTGCCGGACATTCTCGCAAGTGCCGTCTACTACTCGCTGGCGCTTGATCGAACCCACACGCCACGCGACGGTCGGTATGTGAACCATGCTTTCGTGATCAAGTCCCTAGCAACCGTGCCGGGTGCCGAGGCCGTCCGCGCTTCACTAACCAAGATGACAGCTAGCGCGAGCTACAAGCACCTTGCGGCGTTGTCCAACCAATCAAAACATTACAGCATCGTGTTCCCGGCCTTGAACACTGACATGACTGGGAAACGAGAGCAGCAACACATGCTGGTCATCCCTGCCTTTACGGCAAGGTCCGGTGCCTTTTCGCAGGTCTTCGTGTCGCAGTTCTTGCCACCGGTCTACGAACAAGCGAACGCTGGTGTACTGGCCACCGGCCACGCACTGCTTGATCATCTCCGTAGCGCGCACTAACCCGCCGGTCGCCGCAAGGATCAACGGTATGGCAGACCGCTCGCATCCAAGCGTCGCCTATAGTCCTTCAAGCGCGCCGGCTACCCCGTCGTCGGCCCCTCCTCGCCTCGAACGCTAGCAGCCTGTTGAGAATAGCCCCTTCCGCGACTCATCGCGCCCCGTACGAAACGCGATTCAAGGCCGAGCATGGAGCCGAAGCGCCCGCGATTCCAAGTTTCAGGCGGACCTATCCCGTCGATCGTCGCCTCACGTCGGCGCGGGCGACCACCACCCCTCCAGACCGCCGATGCGGATGAGGTTGTAGGCGGCGAACACCCACGCCACGTGGCCCCGTACGGTCGCCAGGTTCGTCAGCTTCAGCTTCCGAAGCCCGCCAACGACCTTCACCCAACCGAAGATCGATTCGATCCG
>JAJTHZ010000202.1 GCA_021299185.1 Lysobacteraceae bacterium
GCCGACCTCGCCGATCACCGGCTCGGCGCGCGCGCCCGCGCGCGGCGGCGGGTCGGGCGTGGCGCGTGGTGCGGCCACCGCGGTCGGCAGCGCGGCGAGCAGGGCCTCGGCCTCGCGCGGCGGCAGCGCGACCAGCGACGGCAGTTCGCCGCGGCCGATCGCGACCTCGTACTCGCGGATCGCGTTGGCCATCTCCTCGCCGGTCTGGTAGCGCTCCTCCGGCTTCTTGGCCAGCATCACGTCGAGCATCGGCTGCAGGGCGGACAGCGCCTCGGGCAGCGACGGCGGGGCTTCCGTGATGTGCATGATGCCCACCGCCAGCGAGTCCTCGGCGTGGAAGGGCACCCGGCCGACCAGCATCTCGTACAGCACGACGCCGAGGCTGTAGAGGTCGGCGCGCCCGTCCACGGTGCGCCCGCGCGCCTGCTCGGGGCTCATGTAGTGCGGGGTGCCGACCACCGCGCCGGTGCGCGTCATGCGGGTCGCGGAATCGGCCGCGCGCGCGATCCCGAAGTCGGTCAGCACCGCCGAGCCGTCGTCGCGCAGCAGGATGTTGTCGGGCTTTACGTCGCGGTGCACGAAGCCCTTGGCGTGCGCGTAGCCGAGCGCGGTCGCGATCTCGCGCGCGATGCGCAGCGCGGAGACCACGTCGCGCGCGGTGCCGTCCTTGCGCAGGATCGGCCCCGCCGACAGGTACTCCATCGCGATGTAGTGCGCATCGCCCGCGCGGCCGACGTCGTGCACGCCGACCACGTGCCGGTGATGCAGCTTGGCCGCGATGCGCGCCTCGCGCAGGAAGCGCTCGCCGAAGTTGGGATCGGCGAGCAGCGCCGGGTTCATGATCTTGAGCGCCACCTCGCGGTCCACCGACTGCTGGATGGCGAGGTAGACCGTGGCCATGCCGCCGCGGCCGAGCTGGCGCTGGATGCGGTAGCCGGGGATTTCGATCACGGGCACGGTCTGGGGCGGAAGGCGCAGCAGGTTAGCACGGCGAATCCAGGGCCCAGGCCGGTTCGGCGCGCACCGTTCAGCCCGCCACCCGGCGCGCCTCGATCACGTTCGGCAGCGACTGGATGCGGTGCAGCAGCGTCGACAGCTGGCCGAAGTCGTCGACCCGGATCGCGAACGAGAGGTCGGCCTCGCCGCTGGCCGGATCGGTGCGCGTGCTGGCGGCCAGCACCGGGATGTCGGCGTTGCTGATCGCGGCGCTGACGTCCTTGAGCAGGCCCTTGCGGTCGAAGGCGCGCACGCGGATGCTGACCTCGTAGCCGCCGCCGTCGCGGCGGCCCCACTCGACCTGCACCAGGCGGTCCGGCGCGCGCGCCGACAGCGCGGCGAGGCTGCGGCAGTCGCGGCGGTGGATGCTGACCCCGCGGCCGCGGGTGAGGAAGCCGAGCACCGGATCGCCGGGCAGCGGCTGGCAGCAGCGCGCCAGCGTGTACAGCAGGTTGCCCACGCCCTGGATCGCCACCCCGCCGCCGGCGCCGCCGCGCGCGCGCGGTGGCTCGGCGCTCTGCAGCGGCCGCGCGGGCTTTTCCTCGGGCGGGTGCTGGATCTCGTGCAGCACGCGCGCGACCTGGGTCGGCGTGATCTCGCCGATGCCGATCGCGACGTAGAGCTCGTCCAGCGATTTCAGTTCGAAGCGCGGCGGCAGCGCGTCGAGCGCGGTGGCGGTCAGCGCCACGCGCTTGATCTCGCGCTCCAGGATCTCGCGCCCGGCGGCGACGTTGCGCGCGTGGTCGGCGTGGCGGAACCAGGCGCGCGCCTTCTCCCGCGCGCGCGGCGTGTTCAGGAAACCGCTGTTGCCGGTGATCCAGTCGCGGCGCGGCTCGGACACCTTGCCGGTGAGGATCTCCACCGTGTCGCCGCTCGAGGGCTGGAAGTCCAGCGGCACGATGCGGCCGTTGACCTTGGCGCCGCGGCAGCGGTGGCCGACCTCGGTGTGCACGTGGTAGGCGAAATCCAGCACCGTGCCGCCGCGCGGCAGGTCGATCACCTTGCCCTGCGGGGTCAGCACGTAGGCGCGGTCCTCGACGATCTCGGTCGCGCCGCCGCCCATGATGGCCGCGTCGTCGTCGGCCTCGCCGCGGGTCTCCAGCAGGGCGCGCATGGCGGCCACCTTGCGTTCGAAGGCGGCGTCGGCCGCGCCGCCTTCCTTGTAGCGCCAGTGCGCGGCGACACCGAGCTCGGCGTGGGCGTGCATCTCGTGGGTGCGGATCTGCACCTCCAGGGTCTTGTCCTCGGGCCCCACCACCGCGGTGTGCAAGGATCGGTAGTCGTTGCCCTTGGGCCGCGCGATGTAGTCGTCGAACTCGCCCGGAACGTGCGGCCACAGGCCGTGCACCACGCCGAGCGCGGCGTAGCAGGTGGGCACGTCGGCGACCAGCACGCGCAGCGCGCGGATGTCGTACAGGTGGGCGAAATCCGCCGCCTTGCGCTGCATCTTCTTCCAGATCGAGAAGATGTGCTTGGGCCGGCCGGCGAGATCGGCTTCGATGCCGGCGCGCGCGAGCGCCTCCGACAACTGCCGCTTGCAGGCCGCGATGTAGCGCTCGCGGTCTCCGCGGCGCTCGTCGAGCAGGCGCGCGATGCGCTTGTAGGTGTCCGGCTGCAGGTAGCGGAACGCGAGGTCCTCGAGTTCCCACTTCACCTGCCAGATGCCGAGCCGGTTGGCCAGCGGGGCATGGATCTCGGCCGCGAGTTCGGCCAGCGCGCGGCGCCGCGGTTCGGGCGCGCGCGCGGCCAGCCGCATCCGCGCGAGGTGGCGCGCGAGCAGGATGAACACCACCCGCAGGTCGCGCACCAGCGCCAACAGCAGCCGGCGCAGGCCCTCCGCGCCGCCCTGGCGGGCAGCGTGCAGCGACCACACTTTCTCCGCCGCGCGCTGGCCCTCGACCAGCACCGCCAGCCGGCCGGGCGGCAGGCGCTCGGCCGGCAATCCGGCGTCGAAGGCGACCGCGGCGCCCAGCGTGTCGGCGTCGACCGCCAGTTCGTCGAGGATCTCCACCGTCACCGCCAGCACGCCGCCGTCGGCGAACCCGACCGGCACCGCGTCGAGCACGGCGGCCAGCGACGCGGGCTCCGGGCGCCGGACGGTCCGCGCCGCGCGCCAGTCGGCGAGCGTGGGCTCGGCTTCGCGGTCCTTGGCCTTCATGCCGCCATGGTAGCGAGGGGTCCGTCGGGCCGGGGTGGTCGCTCAGGCTACAATCGCCCGGCTCCCGTCACCCGACCGAGGTTCCCATGCGCCTTCCCGCCGTCCTCCTGTTGTCGCTGGCCGCGGTCGCGCCTGGCGAAACCGCCTTCGCGGCCGAGACGTTCTCGACCCTCGAGGAGCGGATGACGGACGAGGAGTTCCGCGCCGCCGGCCTCGACCGCCTCAGCGCGGAGGAACTGGCCAACCTCAACGCCTGGCTGGCGCGGCGCAACGTGAGCACGCGGCCGGCCCCGGCCGGTGGCAGCCAGGGCTTCAAGCCGGACGGGCTGTTCGGCGATTCCGGCGATCGCGGCCGGGTGGTCAGCCGCGCTACCAGCGACCAGGACGAGATCGGCGTGGGCACCATTGTCGCGTTGGAAAACGGCCAGTCGTGGCGCATCACCGACGGCAACCTCAGCCTCTCCGGCGGCCTCGCCGGCCGGACCGTGACGGTCGAGCCGGCGATGATGGGTTCGTGGCTGCTGAAGGTCGAGGGCTACAACCGCGCCCTGCGGGCAACCCGCGTGCGTTGACCCCGATCGCAACGCCTTCACCAAATCTTGACGCCAGTCCACAACCGGCGCAGGCTTCCGGTCCAGCGTCGTGGCACCTTCTGACTGGAGCAGGCGGCAGTGAGCGACACCCCGTGCCTCCGGACCGCGTCCGGTGGCTGCCGGCCGCCTGACCGCGCCTGCCCGGCAGTCCCGTGCTGATCCCGCACGACCTGATCCGCGAGACCCTGCACGCGCTGACCCGGTCGGCGGTATACGGCATGTTCTCCGGCCTGCTCGCACCGCCGGCCGACGGCGTGGCGCTGGCCAACCATTTCGAGCAGGCCTACAACCTCGCAGGGACCGTGCCCGCGCGGCTGCCGTTCGCCTGGGGGACCTCCAGCCTGATGGCGGCGATCGGGATGGCGCGCGAACTCGACCCGGCGCAACTGCTGCGCCTGCGCACCTTGCGGCTCGAGCCCTCCGGCGAGGCCCCGAACTTCGTGCTGGCCGAAGCCGCCGGTGACGCGCTCGCCGCGCAGCGCATCGTGCGCGCCCACGAGCGCCTCGGCTTCACCGCGCCCCCGGGTTTGCCGGCCGACCACCTGGCGGTGCAACTCGCGCTGCTGCGCTTGCTGTCCGAGCGCGAAGCCGACGCCGAATCCCCCGATGCGCGCCTCGAGCAGCGTCGCCACCAGGCCGAGTTCATCGACCGCCACGCGGCGCCGCGCGTCGACGCGCTGGCCGCGGAAGCCGCACCCTGGGCCGGGCGCTGTCCGTTCGCGGGCGTGCTGGTCGCACTGGCCCAGTGGATGCAGCGCGACCGTCGCTGGCTGGCGGCGGCGATGGCACCCAAGCCCGCGGCCTGAGGGATCGCGCGGCCGCACGCCGTGTCCACCGCGCCGCCTGCAGCGCAGGGTCCGCTCGCAGGGCATCGACGACGGCGCGAGCGCGCTGCCGATCCTGCCCGATTCGACGCGCGCCCCGGCGCAGCGCCGGCCCATGCGATCGTGGTGGTGACGCCGGTCAGGCGGACAGGTCGGCCAGCAGCTTGCGCAGGCGTTTCTCCGACACCGGCTCGCGGGTCTTGAGTTCCTGCGCGAACAGCTGGATGCGGTATTCCTCGATCGACCAGCGCAGGCGGTCCAGCGCCGCGGGGTCGGCGCCGCGCGCGGCGAGTGCGGCGCGCGCCTCGGCGAACTCGCGCACCTCGATCATGCGCGCCTGGTCGCGCCGCGGGTCCTGCTGCAGGCGTTCGCTGCGCAGCGCCATGCCCTTGAGGTAGCGCGGCAGGTCGGACAGGCGCGCCAGCGGCAGTTCGCGCGCGAAGCCCGGATGGACGAGTCCACGCAGCTGCTCGCGCAGGTCGTCGTAGTTGGCGCGCGCGAAACCCATCAGCGGCGGCGAGAGTTTCGGCACCAGGGCGGCGTATTCCTTCAGCACCTCCTCGACCACGGCGAGGCGGCGCACGATGGTGGGGCCGAGCTGCTTCGAGGTCTCGGCGACCAGCGCCTCGAAGGCGGCCTTGCCCCGCACCGCGCCGCAGCGGTCGCGCACGAGGTCGTCGAACGCCGCCTCGGCGACGTCCTCGCGCAGGCGGTCGGGCGAGTCGACCGCGGTGTAGGCGATCGCCACCTTGGGCGAGAGTGGGGCATTCTTGCGCGCGCCGCGAAGTTTCTCCGCCAGCGCCAGCCGTGCCAGGCGGCGCACGCCGGCCGCATGCGCGGCATCGGCCTCGTCGCGCTGCTCGTACACGCGGATCGCGCAGGCCTCGCCGGCGTCGACCAGGGCCGGGAAGGCGGCCAGCCCGGTGTCGGTGGCGATGGTCTCCGGCAGGTCGCCGAAGTCCCAGGTGGACACGCCCTCGCGGGCGATGGCGGTGGCGGTCTCGCGCGCGAACTGTTCGCGCGCACGCGCGCCGTACTGCGCGCGCAGCGCGTCGAGGTCGCGCGATTCGGTGAGCAGCGCTGCGCGCTCGTCGAGCAACTGCACGTTGAAGCGCAGGTGGGCGGGCAGCGCGGCTTCGTCGAAGTCGGCCGGCGCGACTTCGACGCCGGAGATGCGCGACAGGTGCGCGCACAGCGCGGGCAGCAGGGCGCCGTGCGGCTCGCCCGCGTCGCGCACGCTTTCCACGAAGGCGCGCGCGAAATCCGGCGCCGGCACGAAATTGCGCCGCAGCGCCTTGGGCAGGCCGCGGATGAGTTCCGCGACCTTCTCCGCCAGCAGGCCCGGCACCAGCCAGGTCAGGCGCGCCGCCGGCACCGCGTTGAGCAGCGCCAGCGGCAGCACCAGGGTCACGCCGTCGGACGGGTGGTTGGGCTCGAAGCGGTAGGTCAGCGCCAGCGCATGGCTGCCGATGCGGATCGACTTCGGGAACGCGCGCTCGGGCGCGGCCTCGGCCACCAGCACGTCGTCCAGCGTCCACTCCAGCGAGCGGCGGTATTCGGCATCCAGCGACTTGTGCCACGCATCCAGCGCCACCGCGCTGCACACGTGGCCCGGGATCCGCGGCGCCAGCCACGCGAACAGTTCCTCGTCGGACTTGACCAGGCCGTGCCGGCGGCGCTTGGCTTCCTCGGCACGCGCGGCCTCCAGCACGGCGAGGTTGCGTGCGACGAAGGGCGCGCGGCAGTCGATCTCGCCCGGGATCAACGCCTCGCGCACGAACACCGCGTGCGCGGCGACCGGGTCGATGCGCTCGAAGGCCACGCGACGGCGCTCGATGATCGTGAGTCCCAGCAGGGTCACGCTCTCGTAGCCCAGCACGCGGCCCTGGCTGCGCGCCCAGTGCGGGTCGAAGTGGCGTTTCTTGGTCAGGTGCGCGGCCTGCTGCTCGATCCATGCCGGCTCCACCTCGGCGTTGGTCAGCGCATACAGGCGTTGGGTGTCGAGCAAGGTTGCCGAGAGCAGCCAGGCCGGCGGCTTCTTGGCCAGCGCGGAGCCGGGGAAGATCGAATACTTGCGGCCGCGAGTACCGACGTACTCGCGCTTCTCGTCGCGCCGGCCGACGTTGCCGGGCAGGCCGGAGAGCAGGGCGCGGTGCAGGGCCTCGTAGGCCTGGCGTGACGGCGCGCCGCGCGCGGGCACCTCGTCGTCGCGCGCCGGGCGGGCGGGTGGCTTGTCCGGCACGGGGGTCGGCGCGCCGCGCTCCTCGAGCGTCCAACCCAATTCGCCGCACAGCAGCAGCAACTGCCGGTGCAGCTCGCGCCATTCGCGCATGCGCAGGAAGGACAGGAAGCGCGCCTGGCACCAGTCGCGCAGCTTCGACTGCGTCAGGTCCTCGTGCGCGATCCGGTAGTCGTCCCACAGGTTCAGGATGCCGACGAAGTCGGAGCGCGGATCGGCGTGGTGGGCGTGCGCGGCATCGGCCATCTCGCGCGCCTCGGCGGGGCGCTCGCGCGGGTCCTGGATCGACAGGAAGGCGGCCAGCACGGTCATGTCGCGCAGGCAGCGCAGGCGCTGCGCCTCGACCAGCATGCGCGCGAGCGTGACGTCAGTCGGCAGCCGCGCCATCGCGCGGCCGGTGTCGGTCAGGCCGCGGCGGTCGGGGGTGATGGCGCCGAGTTCGAGCAATTGCTGCCAGCCATCCGCCACCGCGCGCGGCTCCGGGGCGTCGATGAACGGGAAGTCCTCGACCGCGCCGAGCTTGAGCGACAGCAGGCGCAGGATCACGCCGGCCAGCGAGGAGCGCAGCAGTTCCGGGTCTGTGAAGCGCGGCCGGCGCGCGAAATCGGTCTCGTCGTAGAGCCGCCAGCAGATGCCCGGCCCGACGCGGCCGCAGCGTCCCTTGCGCTGGTCGGCGGCGGCCTGCGAGACAGGTTCGATGTGCAGCCGCTGCACCTTGTGCCGGTGCGACCAGCGGTTGACCCGCGCGGTGCCGGGGTCGACCACGTGGCGGATGCGCGGCACGGTGAGCGAGGTCTCGGCCACGTTGGTGGCGAGCACGATGCGCCGCTTCACGCCGGGGTTGAACACGCGGTCCTGGTCCTTGACCGACAGCCGTGCGTACAGCGGCAGCACCTCGGTCTCGCGATAGCGACGGCGTTCCAGCGCGAAGTGCAGGTCGCGGATCTCGCGCTCGCCCGGCAGGAACACCAGCACGTCGCCCAGCGGGTCGGTGCGCGTGATCTCGTCGATCGTTTCCACGATCGGATCGGCCTCGTCCTCGCGCGAACCGCGCGGAACCGGGGTCGGCGTACGGTTTCCGCGTGCTGCCTTCGAACGCGGGGAGTCCGGCGCGGAAACCGAACCCTGACCCCGGTTTTCCGGGCTTTCGGCGGCCCGCCAGCGCACCTCGACCGGGAAGGTGCGGCCTTCGACCTCGACCACCGGCGCGCCGCCGAAGTGCGCGGCGAAGCGCGCGGTGTCGATGGTGGCGGACGTGACCACCAGCTTGAGGTCGCGGCGCCTGGCGAGCAGGCGCTTCAAGTAGCCGAGCAGGAAATCGATGTTGAGGCTGCGCTCGTGCGCCTCGTCGACGATGATCGTGTCGTAGCGCGACAGCCACGGATCGCCCTGGGTCTCGGCGAGCAGGATGCCATCGGTCATGAACTTGACCAGGGTGCCTTCGCCGACCTGCTCGGTGAAGCGCACCTGCCAGCCGACCAGGCCGCCGAGCGGGGTGCGCAGTTCCTCCGCCACCCGGCGCGCCACCGCGCGCGCGGCGATCCGCCGCGGCTGCGTGCAGCCGACAGTGCCGCGCACGCCGCGGCCGGCGGCGAGGCAGAGCTTGGGCAACTGGGTGGTCTTGCCGGAGCCGGTCTCGCCGGCCACCACCACCGCCGGATGGTCGCGGATCAGCGTCGCGATGCGCTCGCCCTCGCGCGCGATCGGCAGGGTGTCGTCGAGCGCGATCGCCGGCACGGACGCCGCGCGCGCGTCGCGGCGCGCGGCCGACGCGGCCACCGCCGCGCGCCAGGCCTCGCGGCGCGGGTCGTCGGCCGGCACCGCCTCGCGTTCGAGGCGTGCCAGTTGGCCGTGCAGGCGACCGTAGTCGGACGCCAGCACGTCCTCGGGTCGCAGGCGGGGACGGTCGCTCACGGGATTCGGGTGGGTGGCGTGCCGCGCGATCGACGCGGCCGATGGGAGCCTGTCGCGGCGTTGATTTCCCATCCACGCCGGACCGCCGTAGTCTACCGGACTGCAAACGAGCGGAGGAAAGGCGATGCGCGAGGCCAACATCGGGCTGTCGAAGAAACAGCGCAAGCAGATCGCGGACGGGCTGTCGCACCTGCTGGCCGACACCTACACCCTGTACCTGAAGACGCACAACTTCCACTGGAACGTGACGGGCCCGATGTTCAACAGCCTGCACCTGATGTTCGAGACCCAGTACACTGAGCTCGCGCTGGCGGTGGATCTGATCGCCGAGCGCATCCGCGCGCTGGACATGCCCGCGCCCGGCTCCTACTCGCAGTTCGCCAAGCTGTCCTCGATCAAGGAGGAGACCGGGGTGCCGGACTGGAAGGAGATGGTGAAGCAACTGGTCGAAGGCCAGGAGGCTGTCGTGCGCACCGCGCGCAAGCTGTTCCCGCTGGTCGATGCCGCCCACGACGAGCCGACCGCGGACCTGCTCACGCAGCGCATGCAACTGCACGAGAAGAACGCCTGGATGCTGCGCGCCCTGCTGAACTGACGCGAAAACCGGCTTTCAGGCGCGCGTCGGGAGGATGCGCGCCAGCGCCTCGCGGGCGGCGTCGAACGAGAAGTGGCGCTCGACGTTGGCCAGCCCGTTGCGCGAGAGGCGGTTCCACAGCGCCTCGTCGCGATAGGCGCGCACGATGGCGTCGGCGAAGGCCGCGGGGTCGGACTCGACCAGCACGTCCTCGCCGGCGACCACGTGCATGCCCTCGACCGCCATCGGCGTGGCCACCACCGGCTGGCCGTGGGCCATCGCCATGTTGACCTTGCCCTTGACGCCCGCGCCGTAGCGCAGCGGCGCCACCGACAGCCGGCAGCCGTCGAGAAAGCGGCCGAGGTCTTCGACGAAGCCGTGCACCTCCACCCGCGCGTCGGCCAGCGCGCGCAGGTCGTCCGGCATGCGGCTGCCGACCACGTGGAAGCGCGCGTCGGGCAGTGCAGCCTCGACCCGCGGCCAGACCTGCTCGAGGAACCAGCGCACGGCGTCGACATTCGGTGGATGCTGGAAGCCGCCGACGAACCACAGGTCGCGGCGCGCGTCGTACGGCGCGCGCAGGCCCGCCACCTCGTGCACGTTGGACAGCACTTCGATCCGCGCGCCCGGCGCCTCGCGCGCGAGCAGTTCCTGCTCGACCGGGCTCACCACCACGGTGACGTCGCAGGCGCGCACCAGCCGCAGTTCGGCCTCGCGGGTGGCGCGCGCGCGGGCGGCGAGGGCCGCACTGCCTTCCAGTTCCGCCGCGCGCTGCTCGCGCAGGTAGTGCAGGTCGACCGTGTCGAACACCACGCGCGCGCGGCGCGCGTGCTCGCGCACCAGCGGCAGGAAGGCGGACGCGACGTAGTGGCGCGAGAGGACCACCGCGTCGAGGTGCGGGCCGTGCTCGCGGAACCACGCCGGCGCGTCGGCCGCCCACGGTGCGTGCAGCATCTCCACGCCCATGCGCTGCAGCGGCTCGGTGTAGCCGGGCAGGGCGAGTCGGTTCTCGGCCATGAAGGCCACCTTCCAGCCGAGGTCGCCCAGCACGCGCATCAGGTTGACCATGCGCACCGAGCCGGAATCCTGGTCGGGCGTCGGCACGCAGGCATCCACGATCAGCACGCGGCCCTTCGCGCGATGCTCGCGCGCGATCGCGATCGGCGTGCCCGGCGCCGGCTGCGTCGCCAGCGCGTCCTTCCAGCGCTCGACGAACTTGGCCTGGTTCAGGACCTGGTAGCGCTTGGTGCCGCTGCCGGTGTCGGTGCCGGAGGTCACGCCCTCGAAGTGCACCACGGTGGCGGCGGGCTGGTAGTAGACCTTGAGCCCGGATTGGCGCACCTTGAAGGCGAGGTCGGTGTCCTCGTAGTAGGCCGGCGCGTAGTGCGCGTCGAAGCCGCCGAGGCGTTCGAACAGTTCGCGCCGCAGCATGATCGCCGCGCCCGAGCAGTAGTCGGCCTCGCGCAGGTATTCGTGCGCGCAGTCGCGCGGGTCGCCGAAGCGGCCGTAGTTCCAGCCCGAGCCGTCGCGGAACACGATCCCGCCGGCCTCCTGCAGGCGGCCGTCGGGATAGACCAGCTTGGCGCCCGCCAGCCCGCAGTCGGCGCGCTGCACGAAGGTGTCGACCAGGGCCTCCAGCCAGCCTTCGGTCACCGCGGTGTCGTTGTTGAGGAACAGCACGTACTCGCCGCGCGCCAGCGCCGCGCCGGCGTTGCAGGCGCCGATGAAGCCGAGGTTGGACGCATTGCGGTGCACGCGGATGCCGCTGATCCCGGCCAGGCGCGCGGGCGTTTCGTCGGCCGAGCAGTCGTCGACCACGATCGCCTCGAAGGGCACCGTGCCCGGGTGCGCGGCCAGCGAGCGCAGGCAGGTGAGGGTGTGCCGGAAGTGGTTGTAGACCGGGATCACGATCGACACCACGGGCTCCGCGGCGGCAGGCACGGCGAACGGCGCGAACGGCTGGTCCAGCGCCGGCACCTCGGGCGGCAGCGGTGCGCTGGCGGTCGCGCCGCGCGCGCCCATCCACTGGCGTGCGCGCGCCAGCGTGCC
>JAJTHZ010000229.1 GCA_021299185.1 Lysobacteraceae bacterium
GGTGAGCGCGCGCCGCGAGCATCCGCGCGCGGTCCGCAACCGCGCCACCGAGCCGCACGAGGAGCCGATCACCCCGCCGGGCTGGGCCAAGCTGATGCTGGAGGCGCGCGCGCCGGCCGAATTCGGCGCCGGCCTGCTGAGCCTGCTGTTCGCGCATCGCCTGCCGCAGGGCGATGGGCAGCCGGTGGTCGTGTTCCCCGGGCTGGCGGCCTCCGACACGTCCACCCTGCTGCTGCGCCAGTTCGCGCGCCGACTGGGTTATCCCGGCTACGGCTGGGCGCAGGGCTTCAACGTCGGTCCGCGCCACGGCGTGCTGGCCGGTTGCCGCGAGCGCGTGGTCGAGATCGCGGAAAAGCACGGCCGCAAGGTGTCGCTGGTCGGCTGGAGCCTCGGCGGCGTGTACGCGCGCGAAGTCGCCAAGCTGCATCCGGACCTGGTGCGGCAGGTGATCACGCTCGGCTCGCCGTTCGCCGGCCATCCGCGCGCCACCAATGCCTATGCGCTGTTCCGCCTGCTGTCGGGCCACCGCGCCGACGATCCGCGACTGGTCGAGCACCTGAAGGAGCCGCCGCCGGTGCCCTTCACCTCGATCTATTCGCGCACCGACGGCGTGGTGCACTGGCGCTGCAGCGTGCAGCGCCACGGCCAGCGCTTCGAGAACATCGAGGTCAGCGCCAGCCACTTCGGCATCGGCTTCAACCCGATCGCGCTGTACGCGATGGCCGACCGGCTCGCCCAGGCCGAGGGCCGCTGGCGGCCGTTCCGCCGCGAGGGGCTGCACAGCGTGTTCTTCCGCGAACCGCAGGCCGGCTGAGCGCGCCGACCCGGATGCCGCAGGCCACGCTGAACGGAATCACGATCGACTACGCGGTCGCGGGGCCGCCCGACGGCGAGCCGCTGCTGCTGCTGATGGGCCTCGCGATGCAGCGCGTGGCCTGGCCGGACGCGCTGATCGACAGCCTGGTCGCACGCGGTTTCCGCGTGGTGACGATGGACAACCGCGACATCGGGCTCTCGCACCGGCACGACGAGGCGGGCGTGCCCAACCTCGCGAAGGTGGCGGCGTGGCGACTCGTCGGTGCGCGCGCGAGCCTGCCCTACGCGCTGGCCGACCTCGCCGACGATGCCGCCGCACTGCTCGACCACCTCGGCATCGACTCGGCGCACGTGGCGGGCATCTCGATGGGCGGGATGATCGCCCAGCACCTCGCCGCGCGGCATGCGCGCAGGGTGCGCTCGCTGACCCTGCTGGCGACCAGCAGCGGCCGCCTCGGCCTGCCGCTGCCGCATCCGCGCGTGCTGGCGGTCGCCCGCACGCGACCGACCGGACCGCACACGCCCGAAGAGGCCGCCGAATACTCGGTGCGCCTGTTCGGCGTGCTCGGCAGCCCGCGCTACCCGACCCCGCGCGAGCAGCTCTACGCACGCGCGCTCGCCTCGGCGCGCCGCGCGCCGGCCGGTGCCGGCGTGCTGCGCCAGTTCGCCGCCATCCTCGCCGACGGCGACCGCCGGCCGCTGCTGCGCGCGATCGGCGTACCCACCCAGGTGCTGCACGGCGACGCCGACCCGATGCTGCCCATCGCCCACGGCCACGACCTCGCGCGCCACATCGACGGCGCGCGCTTCGAACGCATCGAAGGCTGGGGCCACGACCTGCCGGCGCCGCTGTGGCCGGTGTTCGCCGAGCGCATCGCGGCGCTGGCGCGCTGAGCCGCCGCCCGCGCCCGAAGCGCGAACCGCGTCGCTTGTCCGCTCCAGACGCGCCTGCGACACTGCGCGCCTGCGGATCCCGGGGATGGCGAGGATGAACCTGAAGAAGGCCTTGATCGGCGGCGTGCTGGTGCTCGTCGTGCCGCTGGCGCTGGGCGTGCTGGTGGTGAAGTGGCGGGTGGCGGTGACCCTGGACCGCTGGATCGAGCAGGCGCGCCCGGTCGCCACCATCACCCGCGGCGGCAGCTTCGTGCGCCTCAACGGCGAGATCGGGGTCGAGAACGTCTCGATGTCGGGCGTGGCCAAGGACATCGGCTCGCTGCGCGCGGAGCGCATGACCCTGCACACGCCCGGCCTCGGCTGGCTGGTGCGCGCCGCGCTGCCGGGTGGCGACGCCTTCCTGCCCGAACGCTTCGGGATCAGCATCGACGGCCTCGACACCAGCCTGCTGCGCATCGACCAGGAAGACCCCGCCGTGGTGGGCGCGGCCACCGGCGCCCTGTTCGACCACGCGGGCTGCCAGGACGATCCGTTCACCGACGGCGATCTGGAGACGATCGGCCTGCCGCGCGCAGCACCGCGGCTGTTCGTGCGCTACGCGTTCGGCGTCGACGAGGTGATGCGCCTGGAGATGGGCGTATCGCGCGCGGGCGCCGCCGCGTTCACCCTGCAGATGCGGGTGCGCGTGCCCGGCGGCGCGCGCGGCAACGCCACCGCGCTGGCGGCGGCGGCATTCGAGAACGCCTCGCTGGAGTTCATCGACGAGGGCTTCGCCGCCGCGCGCAACGCCGCCTGCCCCGGCCGCACCGGCCAGGACGCGGAAGCCTTCTTCGCCACCCACCAGGCCACCGCGCAGCGCATGCTGCGCGCGCTCGGGCTGGTCCCTGGCGCCTCGTTCTGGGAAACCTACGGCGATTTCGCCCGCAACGGCGGCCGCCTGCTGGTCAACGGCATGCCCAGCCGCCCGATCCCGCTGGCCGCGATGCAAGGCGGCACGCCGCTGGGCGCGGTGATCGAATGGCAGGTCGGCCATGACGAGGCCGCGCCGCGCCGGATGGACTTCAGCGTGGTGACCCCGGTGCCGTTGCGTCAGGGCCCACGCTCGCTGGCCGAGCAGATCGAGGCCGAAGCCGCGGCCGCGCGCGCCGCGGCGTCGGCGCCGGCCACGGCCGAGGCCGCGCCGGCGGCACCCGCAGTGGTGGCGCCGGTCGCACCGAGGCCGGTGGCGTCCGGCGAGCGCGCGGTGCTGGAGGGCAAGCCGGGCGACTGGGTCGCCGTGGCGTACGCCGACCTGCGCGGCTACGAGGGCGCGGCGGTGCGCGTGGTCAGCGTCCATGGCTCGCGTCGCAGCGGCACGCTGGCGAACTGGAACGGCGCCGGGATGGGCCTCACCCTCGGCGCGGCCGAGGGCGGGATCACGCTCTCGATGTCGCCCAACGACATCCGCTCGATCGAGATCCAGGTGCCGCAGCCGGCCGACGCGCCGGCGGGCGGCTGAGGGCGAGCGCCGGATCGCGCCGGGCGCGGGCCCGGCGCGCGCCGATCAGCCGAGCTTCTTCAGCCACTTCAGCAGCGGCGCCCAGTCCTCCTGGTGGCCGCGCACGTTCTCCGAGCCGTAGTCGAAGATGCTCTTGCCCAGCCCGCTGAGCACCACGTAGCCGGTCGAGTCGCGCAACTGCGCCACCACCGGGAACGGCAGCGCCTTCATCGCCAGGAGTTGTTCCTGCGAATTGCTGGTCCACGGCTTGAGCCGGTTGGCGACCAGCGCCACCGGCACCTTGCCGCGCTTGATCTTCGGCAGCTCGGCCACTTCGGCGAGGAAGGCGGCGCTGGCCTCGAGGTCGAACACCGACGGCAGCACCGGCACCACCAGCGCGTCGACGTCGTCGAGGTAGTCGCCGACCTCGGCCGCACGGATGCCGGCCGCGGTGTCGACGATCACGCGCTGGGTGTCGGTCGGCAGTTTCGCCGCCCAGCCCTTGCGCGCGCCCTCGATGCCGAGCACGCCGGGCACGCCCTCCGGGCGGCGCTGGCACCAATGGAACGACGAACCCTGGCGATCGGCATCCACGATCGCGGTGTTCTTGCCCGCCTGCGCGAAGTGCGCGGCGAGGTTGGTCGAAACGGTCGATTTGCCGCAACCGCCCTTGGAACTGGCCACCAGGATCTTGAGCATCGGCGCACCCCCACGAGGACCGGAAAAGCCGTGCCGCGCGCCCCCCGCCCGCGGCCGTCCCCGAAAGGCTACACCGATCAATCACTTGTGACCAAACCCCCCGACTCGGCGACGATCCCCGGCGCCGGCGCGTCAGATGTGGCGGGTCCGGAACGTCATGACGCTGCCGGTGGCCATCGGGGCCGCCGCACCGACGGAGACCCGCGATGAACCAGTACCTGCTGCTGCTGCACGAAACCCCGGCCGCATATGCCGGCATCGGCCCCGAGGAGATGGGCGCCATCATCGAACGCTATGCCGCCTGGGCGGCTTCGCTGGGCGAGCGCGGCCTGCTCGGCCCCTCGCAGAAGCTCACCGACGACGGCGGCCTTCACCTGCGCCGCGGCGCATCCGGCACGGTCGCTACCGACGGGCCGTATGCGGAGGCCAAGGATTTGGTCGGCGGCTTCTTCATCGTCAACGCGCCGGACCGCGACGCCGCGCGCAAGATCGCCGAGACCTGCCCGCACCTCGACATGGCGGGCAACTGGATCGAACTGCGCGAGGTGGATTCGCGCGCGTGAGCGAAGCCGCGGCCCGCCTGGCCGTGCTGTTCCGCGAACAGCACGGCCGCCTGCTGGCGCAGTTGCTGCGCCACGCCGGCACCGCCCGGCTGGCGGCCTGCGAGGACGCCCTGCAGCAGGCGATGGTGGCCGCGCTGCGGCACTGGCCGTTCGATGGCGTGCCGGACAACCCGGCGGGCTGGCTGTTCGCCACCGCGCGCCGCGCCCTGGTCGACGTGCTGCGCGGCGCATCCCGCGGCGAGACCGGGCATGCGCTGGACGCGTTGCCGGCGCCGGCGGCCGATGCGTTCGGCGAACGCTTCGCGCGCGAACTCGACGACGACGAACTGGCCCTGCTGTTCGCGGTCTGCCATCCCGCGCTGCCACCGGCCTCGCAGGTGGCGCTGGCGCTGCGCACCCTCGGCGGACTTGGCGTGCGCGAACTCGCGGCCGGCCTGTTGACCACCGAGGCCGCGCTGGCCCAGCGGCTCAAGCGCGCGCGCGACGAACTGGCCGCGCTCGACGAACCGCTCGCCGTACCCGCACCCGAGGCCCTGCCGGCGCGGCGTGGCGCGGTGCTCACCGCGCTGTACGTGATGTTCAACGAGGGCTACCAGAGCGCCGAGGGCACCTCGTATGCGCGTCGCGGCCTGTGCTTCGAGGCGATCCGCCTCGCCCGCGCGCTGGCTGCGCATCCGGTCGCCGCCGACCCGGAAGCCGATGCGCTGGCCGCCCTGCTGTGCCTGCATGCCGCACGCCTGTCCGGCCGCGTGGATGCCGACGGCACGCCGCTGCGCCTGCCCGAGCAGCCGCGCGAGCGCTGGGACGCGGGCCTGGTCGCGCTCGGCCACCGCCACCTCGCGCGCGCCGGGCGCGGCGCGCGGCTCACGCGCTGGCACTGCGAGGCGGGCATCGCCGCCGCGCATGCGGTGGCGCCGTCGTACGCGGACACCGACTGGGCCTCGATCGTCGCCTGGTACGAGCGCCTGCTGGCACTCGACCCCTCGCCGGCGCCGCGACTGGCGCACGCGATCGCGCTCGGCGAGGCGCGCGGCGCCGATGCCGGCCTCGCGGCGGTCGACACCGTGCTGCCCCTGCTGCCGCGCGAACGCTATCCCTTCGGCCAGGCCGCGCGCGCCGAGTTCCTGCAGCGCCTCGGCCGCGACGCCGAAGCGCGCGCCGCGTGGACGGCCGCCCGCGCGCAGGCCCGTTCGGACGCCGAACGCGCGCTGATCGACGCCCGCATCGCCACGCTCGCACCGCATCCGTAGGAGCCCGCTTGCGGGCAACCGCACGCCCGCACGTGGCGGCACGATCCGGTGGCGCGATCGCGCGCAAGCGCGCTCCTACGTTCGGGCAGGCTGCGCGTGACGCACACAACGTAGGAGCCCGCTTGCGGGCGACCGCACGCCCGCACGCGGCGGCGGCGCGAGGGCTTGGTGGGAGCGCTGCGTGCAGCGCGAAGGGCGCGCGGGGTTCAGCCCTGCTCGCGCACCCGGCTGGCCGCGCTGATCGGGGTCACCACCTGGCCGCGGCGCGATTCGAACTGGCGCTCGAGGAATTCCATCAAGGGCTGCCAGTCGGCGCGGTGTTCGCGGGTGGCGGAGCCCTGCTCGTCGAAGATCGAGCGGCCCTCGGCCGCGGCGCGCACGTAGACCTGCGAATCGCGCACGCGGATCAGCGCCGCCTGGGTCAGGCGGCCGAGCGTGGCGTCCATCTCGCGGGCGGACAGCGTGCGCTCGCGGATGCGGTTGATCACCAGCGCGGTGCGCAGCGCGCCGCTGCGGAATTCCGGCAGCGCGCGCAATTTGTCGATGAAGCCAAGGGTGGCCCGCAGGTCCAGCGCGGACGGCACGATCGGCACCAGCAGCACGTGCGCGTTGCGCGACAACTGGGCCAGTTCGTGCGCGCGCATGCCGGCCGGCGTGTCGATCAGCACCACCGCCGAATCCGGCGGGATGCGCAGGGTGAATCCCGCGGCCAGGCCGTGCGAGGGATCGGCGCAGGGGATCGCCGCCACCGGCGGCAGATGCGCCGGCCGCTGCTGCACCCACGCCACCGACGACTGCTGCGGATCGCAGTCGACCAGCGCGACCTTGCGCCCGGCCTGCGCCATGGCGCCGGCCAGGGTGCTGGTCAACGTGGTCTTGCCACAGCCGCCTTTGGTGTTCGCAATCAGGACGCGCAGCATGCCTGCCCCACGGGTTGGATGGCCTTCCGAGGATTCCCCGCCGCATCATGACCGAATCGGCGCACGCCGTCTCGGGGCGGCGTGGTGGTCACGCCGCTGCAACATCCGCGCCGCGCCCGCGGCTCATAAGCGCTGCGTCACCGACAGCGACCAGGCGCGGTCGGGCAAGGGGTCGATCACCAGCAGGTTGCCGTTGCCCGAGGCATACGAGACCGGCGGGTCGCGGTCGAACAGGTTGTGGATGCCGAGCGCGAACTGCCCATCCCATGGGGTTTCCCAGCGCAGCGCGACATCCGCCGTGCCGTGCGAGGCGATGCGGTTGGCGCCGATCGGGAAGCGTGGCGTGCCGGCCGGATCTGCACCGGGCGGCCCCACGCGCCCGACGCCAAGGGTCAGTCGCGCCGTGCGAGCGCCGGGGTATCGAGCGGCAGGTCGCGCGCGACCCGCAGGCCGCGCGCTTCGATGTTGGCGCGCATCCAGGCCAGTTCGGTGGGGGCTGCGATGAGGCGCGCGAGGTCGCCGCGCACCGCGTCGAGCCCGGCCGCCACCGGGCGGCTGTGCGCCTCGGCGGCCAGCCAGGACAGCGCCTGCGCGCGCTGCAGGTAGTCGAGCCGGCGCCGCGGATCGCCGGCGATGCGCGAGGCGCCGAGGTAGCCGACCATCGCCTCGTGCGCGGTGCTGGCGTGGCGCGCCATGCGCAGCAGGGCGCGCTCGCAGCGCCCGCGCAGGCCGGCAGCGCGCGCCTGCGCGCCGGTGCACCAGTCGGCCAGCGTCGCCACGGCGGGGAAATCCACCGCGAAGCCGAACTCCGAAGCCAGCACCAGCGCCGCGAGGCCGCCATCGACCTCGGCCGGGTCCACGCCGAGCAATTCTGCGGCGTACGCGCGCCAGCGCAGGTCGTTGCTGCGCGCGCGCAGCGCATCATGGATGGGGCGCAGCAGCAGGGTGGTGCGCAGGTCGAAGCGCTCGGCGCGCGCCATGCCGTCGATCGCGCGATGAATGGCCGCGGTGTCACCGTGCTCGATCGCGGCGATGCCGGCCAGCAGCCAGGCCGCGCCGTTACCTGGCTCGGCCTCGAGCAGGGCCTCGCGCGCCGCGGCGGACTCGCAGACCTCGTCCGCATACGGGCAGGCCGCGGCCGCGAGCCACAGCACGCGGGCGTCATCGCTGCCATGGCGCAGCCGCGCGAAGGCGTTCTCGCCCTGCACCAGGCGCAGGCTCACCGCGCCATCGAGACCCGATTCCTGCGCCAGCACGGATGCACCGGCGAGCTTCGACAGCGTGTCGTCGCGCGCGAGCAGGTCGGCGGCGAGTTCGGCGCGCAGCGCGGCGTGGTCGATCGGCGATGGCACGGCGAATGCGGCCTGCGACCACAGCAGCGCGACGCCGAGGCAGGCGGCGAACAAGCGTTGGCTGCGGCTTCGGTGCGGGCGCGGCGTGTCGTCCATGCCGCCACGATGCGGCAAGGTAGGCAACGGTCACAGTGGCGGAAGTCAGCGCTCGGTCCTTCCGATGGCACGTGACTTCCGGCAGGGATGCCGCGGATCAGCGCTGGGTCGCAGCCCGCACCGCGTGTTCGGCCAGCGTGTAGGTGGGCCGGTAGTCGGGCGGCGGTTCCGAAGGGGCGCCCACCTCGGCGCGATGGATGGCCATGGCTGCGCTTTCGGTCGGCTGCTGGTGCAGCAGCGCGAAGTAGCGCGCGGTCGATGCGCGCCAGCCGGCGAGTCCACCCGGATGCTGCGCGGGCGGGACGGTATCGATGTCGGCCGCGCGCGCCTGCCACTCGCGACGGCGCCAGTCCAGTTCCAGCCGCGCGCGCTCCGCGTCATCGGATGCCATCGCCCAGCCCAGCCGGTAGCCGACGATTTGGTCGCCGCGCGTCGGCCCTTGTTCGCGCAGCCGGGCGGCGACGGCGCGGCAAGTCGAACGGCGGCCGGACCGCGCAGGATCGGCGAGCGCCGCGGCGCAGCCCTCGCGCAGCGCACCGCGGCCGACGAAGGGCACGGCCCACGCACGGCCGAGCGCGGCGACGCCGATCGCGATCTCCGGCGTCAGCGGCCGCGCATCGACCGCCAGAGAGCCACCGATCATCGGCAGCCGCGGATCGTCACCCATCAGGCCGAACACCTCGCTCCACCAGCGATACGCGGCCAACAGGTGGCCGTGGCGGAACTCGGCGCCCGCCAGCGCGTCGAGCAGCGGGTCGAAGGCCGCCGAATCACCTTGCCGCTTCGCGCGGTCGAGCGCGAGGAAGATCGCTTCCGCATCGCGCGGATCGCGCGCGCGCAGCGCGTCGATCGCACCGTCGGCATCGCAGGTCGCCGCGTCGAAAGGGCACTTGTTGGCCGCGACGTGCAACACGACCGGATCGTCGCTGTCGCGGCGGATGCGCGCGAACAGCGTCTGCGCCTCGGCCTGCCGATCCGGCAGCGAGGTCATCAGCACCGCGGCGGCCAGTTGCAGGCGTGGCTCGGGCCGGGCGAGCAGGACGGCGACGAGGTCGGCCGTGAAGGCATCGCCGGCGCGCTGGCGCGCGGCGGCCTCGGCCGGCGTCGGAACCGGCCAGGTCAGGGGATCGGCGGTTCGCACGCCCGTGCCGTTGCCGGCAAACGCCGGGGACACCGCGCCGAATGCGAGGCTGCACAGCATCGCCGCCGCGTGCCGGGCCGCTCGCCCCCGTCGATCGCCGGTGCACCTCATCGCGGACGACCGGCCGTCGTGGACAAGCGTGCCTGGCGGTCCGCTTCCCGTTCGGCGAGCGTGAGGCCAGGCGCCCGATAGTCCGCCGGGGGCACCAGCGGCAGGCCCGCCTCGCGCATCAAGGTCTGGATCAGCGCGAGCTCGGACGTCGCCTCGCGCCACCGTCGGATCATCGCGCCTGCTTCGTCGACGTCCAACACGCCTTCGGCATCGAAGCCGTCGAATCCGAGCAGGGCGATGCTGCCGATCATCCAGTTGTGTTGCCGCCGGCGCTGCTCGAGCGCGCGGCGTGCATCGTCATCCGTCGCGAGGCGATAGGCGACCGACAGGCCGACGTTGGTCGCGACCAGCGTGTCCGACGCCACCAGCACCTGCGCCGCACCACGGCAGGCATCGCGCCAGTCGTCGCCGACGATCTGCTCGGGGAGGCACAGGTCCGTCAACGCGCTGAACCGCGGAAATCCGAATGCCATCGCCGCGCCAAGGCCGTGCAGTCCCGCCAAGGCCCGCAGGCTCTCGCCGTCGAGCACGGCATCGGGGTCTTCGGTCATCTCGCGCGCCACCAGGCGCTCGAACCCGGGCACCTCCGGCCACGCAGCGGATGCATCGGTCCATGCGCGAAGCGCCGTGAGGAAATGCTGGTCGTACCGCGCGCTTCCGGCGATCCCCTGCAAGGCCATCAACTGCGCGTCCCGGTCGGCGTCCCGGACCGCCCGGTCGAGCGCCAGCAGCCAGACCGCCGCATTGTCCGGCTCGATCCGCAGCAGGGCATCGATCGCGCCGTCGCGATCACACAACGCATCGCCGAAGCGGCAGTCCGTCGCGGCGATCCACAGCACCCAGGGGTCATCCGTGCTTGCGCGCACGCGGGCGAAGATGGCTTGGGCCTCCGGCAGCCGCGCCGCCGCGGCATCCTGGTGCACCAACGGCGCGTCGTCCGCCACCGGCCAGGCCAGCAGCATCGCCGCCACCAGTTGTTGCCGGGCATCGCCCCGCACCTGCAGGTGCCGCGCAAGATCAGCCTGCAAGGCACGCCAATCCGCCGCACCCTGCACGTCCGCGGCGTCCGCCGCGGCAGGCGCGTTCGCGAACGGAATCCACAGGCAAAGCAGCAGTGCGACGGTTCGCCATCGGCGCGTCGCCCATGCCGCCCGCACGCTCCGCGCGGGGACGGTCGCGCTCTCCACTGCACGGGCTTCCGCCATGGTCGAACCTCCTGTCCAGACGCCCCGATGCTGCCAATTCCGTCGCGCAGCGACAGTGACGAAGGTCACCCGCGGCGCGGGCGCTCCTCAATACCCCGCCGCGTGCCCATCCTTGCGCGACTCGCTCGCGCCTTCGTAGACGCCGATCTTGGGATCGCGGCGGATCGCCTGGTAGCCGCCGAACGGCCCGTTGGCCCAGGTGACCTTGTGGCCGCGGTCCATCAGGCCCTGGATCGTGCGGTAGGGAAAGCCCGACTCGAGCTGCACTTCGCCGCCGTCGTTCATCGGCAGCACCTGGCCCGCGGGCTCGGTGGAGCCGTCGTGGTGGATGCGCGGCGCGTCGCCGGCTTCCTGCAGGCCCATGCCGAAGTCGACCAGGTTGATCACGATCTGCGCGTGGCCCTGCGGCTGCATCGCGCCGCCCATCAGGCCGAAACTCACCCACGGCGCGCCGTCCTTGGTGATGAAGGCCGGGATGATGGTGTGGAAGGGCCGCTTGCGCGGGGCGAAGGTGTTGGGATGGCCGTCCTTGAGCACGAACTGCTCGCCGCGGTTCTGGAACATGAAGCCGGTCTTCGGCGCCACCATGCCCGAGCCCATGCCGCGGAAGTTGGACTGGATCAGCGAGACCATCATGCCGTCCTTGTCCGCGGTGGTGAGATAGATGGTGTCGCCTTCGGACAGCGCGGGGTTGCCGGCCTCGACCGTGACCGCGGCTCGGTTGGGGTTGATCAGTTTGCGGCGCTGCGCCGCATAGTCCTTGCTGATCAGTCGCGCGGTGGGAATCTGCGAGAACGCCGGATCGGCGTAGTAGCGCGCGCGGTCCTCGAAGGCGAGTTTCTTGGCTTCCACGAACAGGTGCACGTGCTCGACGCTGCCGAAGCCGTACGACTTCAGGTCGTAGGCTTCGAGGAGGTTGAGGATCTGCAGCGCGGCGATGCCCTGGCCCTGCGGCGGGATCTCCCACACGTCGTAGCCGCGGTAATTGGTGGACACGGGGTCGACCCAGTTGCCGCGGTGGGCTTCGAAGTCCGAAGCGGCGAGGAAGCCGCCCTGCTCCTTGAAGAAGCGCTCGACCGTGGCCGGGATCGCGCCGCGGTAGAAGCCGTCGCGGCCCTCGCGCGCGATCTTTTCCAGCGTGTCGGCGAGGTACGGGTTCTTCCAGATTTCGCCGGCGGCTGGCGCCTTGCCGTCGATCGTGAACGTGTCGCGGAAGTTCGCGTAGTCGGCGAAGCGGGTGGCCGAACGCGCCCACAGCATCGCGATGTAGGGCGCGACCGGATGGCCCTCGCGCGCATAGCGGATGGTTGGCGCCAGCAGGTCCTTCATCGGCTTGCGGCCGAACTTGTCGTGCAGCGCGAACCAGCCGTCCACCGCGCCCGGCACGGTCACCGGCAGCGGGCCGAAGGGCGGGATGTCGGTGAGGCCCTGGTCCTTGAAGTGCTGCAACGTCAGCGCCTGCGGCGAGCGACCGGCGCCGTTGTAGGCGTGCAGCTTCTTCGTCTTCGGATCCCACACGATGGCGAACAGGTCGCCGCCGATGCCGCAACCGGTGGGCTCCATCAATCCGAGGGCCGCATTGGCCGCGATCGCCGCATCCACCGCGCTGCCGCCGGCCTTGAGCACGTCGAGCGCGACCTGGGTCGCCAGCGGGTGCGAGGTCGCGGCCATGCCGTTCGTCGCGTAGACCGGCGAGCGGGTGGAATACGGACTGCCATCGAAGCGATCGACCGACATGGCGAGCGTGGGCGTGAGCAGCAGGGCTGCGGCGATGATCGGCTTCATGGGGGCTCCCGTCGAGAGCCGACGATGCTACCGCCGCGGCGTAGGCGCTGCGAGAAGGCGGCCGATCTGCCCGGAAGCGCGTTCGCGCGGCGATCGCAAGGCGGTTGTCCCGTCCGAGACGTGGTCGGCCGCCGGCGACCGACGCGACCGTGATTCCGACGTAGGAGCCCGCTTGCGGGCGACCGCAGCACTGCACGTTGCCGCAGGCCCGGTTTCTGCGGTCGCGCGCAAGCGCGCTCCTACGCGAATTCCGCAGGCGGCGCGTGCGGATCAGCGTCGCGCGTCGGCCTGCCGGTCGAGATGCGTAGGGGGCAATGAGCGTAGCGAATTGCACCGCCCGGTCGTCGCGGTGCAATTCGCTACGCTCATTGCACCCTACGCAAGGCCCCGCGCGCGGCCTGAGCGGTGCCGCGCCGGATTGCGTCATGCACGGATCAATGCCGCGGGCTGGTCTTCCGCTCCAGCGCCTCGAGGCGGGCGCCGAAACGATCGAGTGCATCGCGCAGCCGCGCGTTCTCGACTTCCAAGCGCGCCACCGCTGCGCCCTGCGCCGCATCCACCGGATTCAGGCCCACCAGCGCACGCACCGACACCTCGCCGCCGGCGTTGCCGGTCCACGCACGACCGACCACCTGCGCCAGATGCGCCGCCGTCATCGCGGCCGGCGACACGCCGATTGCGGTGCCATCGCTGCGCCCGGCGGCAATCAGGTAATCGCCGGCATTCACCGGCCCACTCACCATCACATCGACCTGGCCGAGGAAGGCGACCAACGCGTGCGAATCGCGCTTGGCCTCGCCGGGGTCGTTGCCGCTCACCGCCGGGTTGGTCGACACCACGCCGAGCTGCTGCGCGCCCGCGGTATCGAGCGACACCGCGCCGTCGCGGATCGCCACGACCATGCCGGGGCGCAGCAGAGCCTTCGATACGCCTGCGCTCAGCGGCAGGTACTCCGCATAGTCGGCGCCCGAGCTGATGAAGACGACACCACCCGCGCCATTGCCCTCGATCGCACCGATGTTGGTGCCGTTGGCGCGCTGGAAGGACAGGAAGTTGTTGCCGGCGTTCGGCGTCGTGAGGTTGACACGGATGGCGATGCCGCTGCCATTGGTGCCGGTGTCGTTCTGCACCAGCATGGCGTGACCGGCGCGATCGCCGACCACGTCGAACGCGGTGCCGGGGTTGTTGGTGTTGAAGCCAATACCGCCAACGGCGCGGACCAGGAACTGGTAGATGCCGGTGGAAACAAAGTCGCCGCCCGGACCACTGGCCCAGACGAACGTTCCGCTGTCACCGCCACTAGCCGGCGAGAGCGGAACGCCCGCACAGCCATCGCCGGCCAACCCCGAGCTGCTGCCCGGACGGACCTTCGCGTCGACGCCGCCCGCCCACGAGCCCCCCCGCCTGCGCAGTTGCGGAGCCCTCCACTCACCATGCTGTAGCCGCCGCTCGCGGTGTTTTGTTCGCCGCCGGAGACGACACTCCTCAGGCCGCTGGCCATGTTCGACGAGCCACCGGCGATCGCACTGAAGTCTCCTCTCGCCGTGTTGGAATTGCCGCCACTCACCGTGCTGTCCGACCCCTCCGCCCGATTGTAGGCACCGCCACCGACCGTGCTTTGGTAGACGCCGGCCGTGTTGCGCACGCCGCCGCTGACGGTTGCACCCAACTCCGGGCCGGTCTGGTTGCCCACGCCGCCGCCGATCGTCCCGTAGGCTGCGGAGACGATGTTCGGCCGCACGCCGAACCAGGGATCGCCCGTGGTCCCACCGCCGGCGATGGTTGCGCCGTATGCGCCGGCGGCGATGCTGTTGTTGCTGCTGCCGAGCAGCACATTCGTGGCATCCACGCCCCCGGCCCGCCGACGGCGCGCACTTCGAACTGCGCCACGCGCTTGTTGTTGCTGCGAATCGCGAACGCCTGGTTGTCGACTGTGCCGATGAAGTTGGTGCCGGAACTGGTCCCGCTGTTGCCAGTCCGCGACCAAGCATCGGCGGACCCCGCGGGGCCCTGCGGCCCGACCGGACCTTGTGGACCGGTGAGACCCTGTGGTCCCGCAGGACCCGCGGGGCCCTGTGCGCCGGTCGCGCCCGTGGCGCCAATTGGACCGGCCGGACCTGACGGTCCTTGCGCGCCGGCGGGACCCGCAGGTCCCTGGGCACCGGCAGCGCCAGTCGCACCGATGGTACCTGCGGGGCCTGCTGGACCCACCGGCCCCTGAGGACCCGCAGGACCGGCCGGCCCCGCCGGCCCCTGCCCAGCCGTCTCGCAGACCACCGCGCCATCCGCCGCCACGCTGCGGATCGCCGAGCCCGCCGCGCAGTTCGTGGCGATGCGCGCCTGCACCTGCGCGGCATTGATCTGCGCCGTGCCGATCGCGCCCGCAGCAATGTCCGATGCCTGCACCGCGCCATCGACGAGGCTGGTGGTGGTCACCGAGTTCGCCAGCGCGACCGCCGCGCCCCACGCATACGGCGCCGCGGTCACCTCGGTGCGCGGCGACAGGGTTTCGAACGCACCACCGCCCGTGGGCCGGATCGCGATCTCCAGCCACTGGCGGTCGCCCGCGAATTGCGCCGCGCCGAAGTCCAGCGGCACCGCGAACAGGCCGCCGTTCACGGCGACGGCGCTGCGGCTGAGCATGTTGCCGATCGGGCTGCCGCCGGCCTGCGCGTTGTAGAGCCGGAACTGGAAGTCGTAGCTGCCGTTCGCCGGGCCCGAGGCCAACCGCAACTCGCCCTGGTAGGTGATGGTGGGCGTCAGGGCCTGGGCATCGACGTCCGTCGCCAGGCCCAGTGCGAGGCACAACGAGAACGCGAGCGGCGCGAGCCGGTGCGCGACCGTGCCACGACGGCGCACGGCAGCGAGGGCGATGGCGGTGGTCGACATGGCGGCGTCCTCGTGGGGCATGGAAACGGGGGAAGCAGCGGCGTCACGGCTCGAAACCGTTAGCGAACAGCGCATCGGCCGGCGGCGCGACGGCGCCGGCGACGTGGAAGCCGCCGCGCAGCGAGAAACTTGCGCTGCTCGCGGGCGCACCGGCATCCGGCTGGCCGATCGTTCCGTGCAGGGTGTAGCTGGCGCTGGCCGTGCGGCCGGCGCCTGCGTCGATCGACTGACGCGGGAGGTTGAAACTTGCGCTGCGGAATTGCGCCAGCACGCTCGGCGCGATCAGCAGGCCGAGGCCCAGGGACCGGAGAAGACTGGCGCGACGCATGCGGGACCCCCATGGCGACGCCTGGGAGGGGTCGCATTCACACCGGAATGGACGGAAGTTCTGGAAGCGAACGGCCGCCCGCGCCCGCCGCGCCGCACCGACCTCTGTGGGAGCGAGCAACGCTCGCGACCGCAGCATCGGATCCCTGCCGCAAGATCCCGGTGCCGCGGTCGCGAGCGTTGCTCGCTCCCACAGGGGGATTGAAGACGTCGCGAGGTCCTGAGGCCGCGGTCGCGAGCGTTGCTCGCTCCTACAATGCAACCGGCCGCCGCGGTCGCCGGCGCTGCTCTCTCCCACAACGCATGCGTGACCCCGTGGCGACGCCGGGATGGGGTCGCTTTCCTTCCGGAATGGATGGGCGGGGGCGAAGCGAACAGCCGCCCGCGCCCGCCGCGCCGCACCGACCTCTGTGGGAGCGAGCAACGCCCGCGACCGCAGCATCGGATCCCTGCCGCAAGACCCCGGTGCCGCGGTCGCGAGCGTTGCTCGCTCCCACCGGGGGATCGAAGACGTCGCGAGGTCCTGAGGCCGCGGTCGCGAGCGTTGCTCGCTCCTGCACGCGGACGAAGCACCGGTGCGGGATGCGAGGGCCCAGGGCCCAGCCGACGGAATGAAGGGCCTTTATGTTCGAAACGCGAGTGGAGTCGCCGTCCCGTGCGCGATGCGCCACCGCAAAGCGTCGGGCCGTACACCGCGACTGGGCCCCGGGCCCTGGGCCCTGGGCCCTATACCCTGAGCCCTATACCCGTTGCGCAGCTTCGAACACGGCGCAACTCACTGCGCTCACTGCACCCTACAGGGTGCCGCGGCAATCGTGCCTCAGGCCCCCACCCGCAAGGTCAACCGCGCCCGGCACCCGCTGCGATCCTCGCGGTTGGCCAGCGACACCACGCCGCCGTGCGCTTCGGCGACCTGTCGCGCGAGCACCAGGCCGATGCCGCTGCCGCCCGGCTTGGTGGTGAAGAAGGGCACGAAGAGGTTGTCGCTGCCGGCGAGGCCGGCGCCTTCGTCGAGCACCTCGACCGCCGCCATCTCGCCCTCGCGCGACCAGCGCACGGCGACGCCGCCGCCGGTGGCGGCGGACGCTTCCGCGGCGTTCTTGACCAGGTTGATCAGGGCCTGTTCGACCTGGTCGGGGTCGATCATGCAATCGAAGTCCTCGCCCGCATGCACCGCGACCGGCACGCGCTGCTCCAGGCGCGCCGCGCGCGCGACCAGTTCGCCGATGCGCACGCTGCGCCGGGTCGGCGGCGGCATGCGCGCCAGCGTGGTGTAGCCGAGCATGAAGCGGTTGAGCGAGGCGGCGCGATCGCCGATCACGGCCAGCGCGCCGCGCGCGTCCTCGCGCCAGTCCGGCGGCAGCGGCTCGCGCGCGAGCAGGGTGGCGAGCGTGCCGGCCATCGATTTGATCGGCGCCAGCGAGTTGTTGAGTTCATGCCCCAGCACGCGGATCAGGCGCTGCCAGGCGGCGCGCTCCTCCTCGCGCAGCGCGCGCGAGACGTCGCTGATCACCAGCAGGTCGTGCGGCAGCCCGCCCTCGCGGAAGCCGGCGCGGCGCACCTCGAACGGACCGGAGCCGCCGGGGAAACTGCGCCGCAGGGTGAACGGCGTGGGCAGTTCGAGGCAGTCGAGCAGCGACAGCGACTCGGCGGAAGCGCCCTGCGCGCCCTCCTGCGCCACGCCAAGCAGACGCTCGGCGGCGGGATTGATCAGGCGCAGGCGGCGCTCGGCGTCGAACGCCAGCACCGCGATGTCGAGCGTCTGCAGCACCTTGCTGAGCAGGGCGACGGTTTCCTCGACCTTCAGGCGCTGCGAGCGCAGCGTCTGCGCCAGCGCATTGACCTCCCACACCACCTCGCCGATCGCATCCCCGCGGCGCGCGCGCGAGCCGCGCAGGCTGTAGTCGCCCTCGCGCAGCGCCTCCAGCAGGTTCGACACCGTGTACAGCGGGAACGCGACCTGCCCGCGCAGGCGCAGCGCCAGCACCACGGTCGGCAGGCCGACCGCGGCGACGATCGCCAGCACGTCGTCGCGCGGCACCTCGAACATCCACAACGCGACGCCCAGCGCCAGCAGTCCGGGCGTCGCCACGCCGAGCGCGGCGAGCATGATCCGCGTCTCGAAGGGCCAGCGGTCGGGGCGCGGCGGGTGCTGTGGGGTCATGCTCTGCATCGTAGGGCGCAGCCCCGTCGTTTTTGGCGGTGTCTTGCGATGCGAGGGCCCAGGGCCAAGGGGTGAGGCGGGACATGCCGCCGCACCGCGGCGGCCCGCCGAACGCCAGCGCGAGCAGCGCTGGCCGGGTCAGGGCCCAGCCGACGGAATGGGGCGTCTCGACATGCGACACCCAAGGGAAACCACCGATTCGGTGTGCAGACCCGGCGCCGGAGGATTCGTGCGGGCGACGGTCGCCGCGCGTGGTCCGGGCCCTGAGCCCTGGGCTCTGGACCCTGACCATTCCGGACGGTGCAATTCGCTGCGCTCATTGCACCCTACGATCCCATCACGTGCCGGAAATCCCGAACTTCTCCAACCGCCGATACAACGCCTGCCGGCTGACGCCGAGCGCGTCGGCGGCGCGCTGGATGTTGCCGCCGGAGCGTTCCATCGCGCGGCGGATCAGGCGCTCTTCCATCGCCTCCAGCGAGAGGTCTTCGCCCGCCGCGCCGCTTTCCGGGGCCGGCAGGGCGTGCGTCGCGGCGGTGGGCGTGGGCGCGGTCTCGCCGGTCGGCAGGCTGAAGTCGAGTTCGGCGATCTCGCGCCCCGAGGCCATCAGCACCGCGCGTTCGATCACGTGCGACAGCTCGCGCACGTTGCCCGGCCAGCCATAGGCCAGCAGGCGGCGTTCGCTGGACGGCGGGATCACCAGGTCCGGCTTGCCGTAGCGCTGGCCGAAGCGGGCGAGGAAGCGGCGCGCCATCGGCACGATGTCCTCGTGGCGCTCGCGCAGCGGCGGCAGGCGCAGTTCCACCGTGTTGAGGCGGAACAGCAGGTCCTTGCGGAACGCACCGCGCGCGACATCGACCGCCAGGTCCGCATTGGTCGCCGACACCAGGCGCACGTCGACCTTGAGCGTGCGCGAGGACCCCAGGCGCTCGAACTCGCCGTCCTCCAGCACGCGCAGCAGCTTGGGCTGCTGCGAGGACGGGATGTTGCCGATCTCGTCGAGGAACAGCGTGCCGCCGTCGGCCACCTCGAAGCGGCCGAGACGGTCGCTCTTGGCGTCGGTGAAGGCGCCCTTGGTGTGGCCGAACATCTCGGACTCGAACACGGTCTCGGCGATGCCGCCCATGTTGACCTTGACGAAGGGCTTGCCGGCGCGCGGCGAATTGCGATGCAGCAACTGCGCGATCACGCCCTTGCCGGTGCCGTTCTCGCCCAGAACCAGCACGTTGGCGTCGGTGGGCGCGACCCGGCGCAGCATCTCCAGCATGGCGCCCATGGCGCGCGAGTCGGCGATGAACTCGCCGTCCTCGGCGCCGCGCAGGATCTCGTTCTCGCGCGCCAGGCGCTGTTCGCGGCGGCGCGCCGCACCCAGCGCCAGCTGGTTGCGCACGATGCTGAGCAGCCGCGGGTTGTCCCAGGGCTTCTCGACGAAATCGCCGGCGCCCGCCTGCATGGCGCGCACCGCGAGGTCGACCGAGCCCCAGGCGGTCATCACCACCACCGGCAGGCCGGCGTCCAGCGCGCGCAGGCGCGCGAGCAGGTCGAGGCCTTCCGCGCCCGAGGTGGTGTCGCGGCTGTAGTTGAGGTCGATCAGCGCGGCGCCGAACTCGCGCGTGCGCGCGGCTTCGAGCGCGGCATCCGGCGTGTCGACGGCGACGCAGGCCAGGCCTTCGCCCTTGAACAGCAGGCGCAGGGCTTCCAGCACGTCGCGCTGGTCGTCGGCGATGAGGATCGGCAGCATGGCGGCAGTGTCGGTCGGCGGGCGGGCGCGTGCAATCGGTGCATCAGGCGCGACGCGCCTCGGTCATCCACCCATCCGCCAGTTCCACCACCCGCTGCCCGCGCGCGGCGTTCTCCGGGTTGTGGGTCACCTGCACCACGGTCATGCCTTCGCGGTGCAATTCGCACAGCAGGTCCATGATCATCTTGCCCTGGGTGGAATGCAGCGCGCCGGTCGGTTCGTCGGCGAGCAGCACCTTGGGCCGCGCGATCACCGCGCGCGCCACCGCGACCAGCTGCTGCTGGCCGCCGGACAACTGCGAGGGATACAGGTCCTTCTTGCCGACGATCTGGAAGCGGTCGAGGATGTCGCCGACGCGCGCCTTGCGCTCGGCGGACGGGATGTCGCGGTAGGACAGCGGCAGGTCGAGGTTCTCCGCCACCGTGAGGTCGTCGATCAGGTGGTAGTGCTGGAAGATGAAGCCGATGGTGCCGCGCTGCAGGGCCTGGCGCTGCTTGGCGTTCAACTTGCGCACGTCCTGGCCGTCGAGCGCGTAGTCGCCCTCGAATTCGCCGTCCATCAGCCCGATCACGTTGAGCAGGCTGCTCTTGCCGGACCCGGACGGCCCCATGATCGAGACGAATTCACCGGGTCCGATCGCGAGGTTGATCTGCCGCAGCACCCACGCGCGGCCACCGGCGATGGGGTAGGAACGTTGCACGTTGCGCAGGTCGATCATGAAGGGCTCCGCGGTGTTTGCACGCCGGCTGCAACTGGCGTGCCGATCGGTAAGCCCCTGATTCTGCAATCGATCCAGGTCGCCGCGCCGCCGATCTGTCCGCTGGCGGACAGTGACCGCGGGCGGCGGTCAATCCGCGCGCAGCGCCGCCGCGGGGGTGGTCGCCGCGGCCCGCCGCGCGGGGCCGAGGCAGGCCAGCACCGCGCAGCACAGCACGGCCAGCGCGGCCACCGCGAAGGGCAGCAGGTCGCCGGCGGCGACGCCGAACAGCAGCGACTGCGCGGCGACCGCCAGCCCGCTCGCGCCGGCGAGCCCGAGCAGCAGTCCCGCCAGCACCAGCCGCGCGCCGCGCCAGGCCACGTCGCGCGCCACCCGGGTGGGTGTCGCGCCCAGTGACAGCCGCACGCCGATCTCGCGCGTGCGCGCGGCCACGTACTGCGCCAGCAGCCCGTACAGCCCGAGCGCGGCGAGCAGCAGGCCCAGCGCGCCGGCCACGCCCGCGCCGAGGGTGGCGATGCGCTGCGGCAGGATCGACAGCGCGACCGAATCCCGCATGTCGTGCACCTGCGGCAGCGGCAGGTCGGGATCGACCGCGGACACCGCGCCGGCGATGTCGCGCGCGGCCTGCGCATGCGGCAGCGCGCTGCGCACCACCAGGTTGAGCTGCGCCGACGGCCACTGCGCCAGCGGCAGCCACATGAACGGTTCCGGGTTCTCGTGCCAGCTCGCGTAGCGGCCGTCGTCGGCCACGCCGACCACGCGCAGGGTGCGCGGATTCTCGCGCCCGCCGTAGCGGAAGCTGCGATCGACGGCGTCCGTGGTGCCGAACAGGTGCTGCGCGAGCCGGCGGTTGATCACCACCACGTCCTGCGCGCCCGCACGATCGGCGGGCGTGAACTCGCGCCCGGCCAGCGACACGCCGAGGGTGGCGAAGTACGCCGGCGACACCAGGTTCGCCGACGGCGAGAACAGCTCCCGCGAGGGGTCATCGTCGACCACCACGCCGAGCGACATCTGGTTGAGGGTCAACGGCACCACGCGCGCCAGCGCGGCCTGCTCGACGCCCGGCAGCGCGCGCACGCGCTCCAGCACCGCCGCCAGCACGTCCTGCTGGCGCGCCTCGTCGTAGCCGCTGGGCTCGAGGTCGAGGTCGGCATTGAACAGCCCGCGCGGGTCGAAGCCGATGTCGACGCGCTGCGACTTGTGCAAGGCATTGGCGAACAGGCCGGCGCCGACCAGCAGGAACGCGGTCAGCGCGACCTGGCCGGCAACCATGCCGTCGCGCAGCCGCGTGCGGCGCGTGCTGCGGGCGCCGGCACCGAAGCCGCGCACCGCGCCGGACACGCGCAGCGCGGGCAGCAGGCCGGCCGCGAGCACGGTGAACGCGGTCGCGGCCAGCGCGAACAGCAGCACGCCGGCGGTCAGCGGCACCTGCAGCACGATCGGGAACGGCGCGGGCAGCGCGATCCGCGGCAGCAGGCCGAGCAGCCCGTGCACGCCGGCGAGCGCGAGAGCCAGCGCGAGCAGCGCGACCAGCACCGCCTCGGCGAGCAGCAGGCGCAGGATGCGCAGCCGCGAGGCGCCCAGCGCCATGCGCACGCCCAGCTCCGCCAGCCGCGCCTCGCCGCGCGCCAGCAGCCAGCCGGCGACATTGGTGCAGGCGACCAGCAGCACCACCAGCACCAGCGCACCCAGCACGCCCGACATGCCGACCAGCGGCGTGGCCAGTTCGCGTGGCAGCGCGCGCAGCGGCGCGAGTTTCAGCGTCTCCTGCACGCCGTCGTCGCGCCGCAGGCCTTCGACGCGCGGCGAGATCGCGGCCAGCTCCGCCGCGCCGGTGGCGAGGTCCACGCCCTCGCGCAGCCGCCCGCCCATCGTCATCCAGCTCGCCCCCGCGTCCTGCAGCAGCCCGGCACCGTTGGACGGCTGCGCCAGCGGCTGCACGGTCAAGGGCAGGAACACGTCCGGCGAGAGCAGCACGATGTGGCCGCGGAAGCGCGGCTCGGCGACGCCGACCACGACATAGGCGTGGCCGTTGATGAACACGCTGCTGCCGACGCGCGCCGGGTCGCCGCCGAGCAGGCGTTCGAACGCGGCATGGCCCAGCACCACGCGCGGCGCGCGGGGGCCGGCGTCCTCGTCGGAGGCATCCAGCAGCCGGCCATGCGCGGCGCGCACGCCGAGCGTGGCGAAGTAGCCGCCGCTGACCATCATGCCGAGCGCGCGCCGGCTGCCCGGCGCCGAGTCTGCGCGCAGGTTCACCGGCAGCAGCGACCAGGCGTAGAGGTCGTCGAACGACTGCACCTCGCGCTGGGCCGACTTGAATCCGGGCCAGGACACGGTGTCGAGGCCGTCCCCGCGGCCGATCTCGACCAGCGTGCCGCGCGTGTCGTCGATGCCGGGCATCGGCCCGAGCAGGCTGGCCTCGACGATCGCATACAGCGCGGACAGCGCGGCGATCGACAAGCCGAGCGGCAGCACCGCCAGCAGCATCAGCAGCGGTCGGCGCCCGAGTTGGCGCAGGGCGTGCAGCAGGTCGGCCGTGAATCCCATGGGCGTCGCTCCGTCGTCGGTTCAGTCGTGGCGCAGGGCGACCATCGGGTCGACCCGCAGCGCGCGGCGCGCGGGCACCAGCGAAGCGGCGGTCGCCGTGGCGCCGAGCAGCAGCGCGACCAGCAGCCAGATCGCGGGATCGAGCGTCATCGCGCCCTGCAGCGATCGCGCCAGTGCCAGCGCGAACGGCACGCCCAGTGCCAGGCCCAGCGCGAGCCCGATGCCGGTGTAGCCGGCGCTGCGACCGAGCACCGTGGCGAGCACGCCGCGCGGCGTGGCGCCGAGCGCGCGCCGCACCCCGATCTCGCGCGTGCGCTCGGCGACTTGCGCGCCGACCACGCCGTACAGCCCGCCCACCGCCAGCAGCAGGCCGACCAGGCCGAGCGCGCCGTAGATGCGCGCCAGCAGGTGCTGGCCGAAGTTGGCGGCCGACTCGACCTCGCCCCAGGTGCGCACCCAGTACAGCGGCGTGTCCGGGTCGATGCCGCGCATCACCGCGTCGAGCCGCGGCTTGAACGCCGCCGGGTCGCCGCGCACGCGCAGCGCGAGCGTCGCGAAGGCCGGCGTGTCCTGCGCCAGCGGCACCAGCACCACGCCCTCGGGCGGGTCGTCGGCATCTTCGATCGTCAGCGCCTCGACCACGCCGACCACGGTCACCGTGCGGTCGCCCGACTCGCCCGGCGAAACGCGGAACCGCTGGCCGATCACCGGCCGTCCACCGGCGTGGCGCTCGACGAACTTGGTGTCGACCACGGCCACGCGTTCGGCACCGGCGTGGTCGCGGGTGTCGATCCAGCGGCCCTCGAGCAGGCGCGTGCCCCAGGTGCTGCCGAAGCGCGGGTCGATCGCGGCGAAGCCGACCTCGAACGGGGTCTCGGTCGGTGCCGCCGCCGCGGGCAGCAGGTCCTCGTTGGGGCCCATCAGGCCCGGCACCGTGGTGGTGATGGTGGCGTCCTCGACCTCGGGTTCGGCGCGCAGGGCCTCGGTCAGGCGCTCGAACAGGCGCAGGCGCGCTTGTGCATCGGGGTACTGGCTCTCGAACAGGCCGAGGCGCGCCGTCAGCACGCGTTCGGTGCGCACGCCGAGCTCGAAGGTCGCCAGTTCCTGCACCAGCTGCACCATCGCCAGCGCACCGATCAGCAGCACCGCGGAAAACGCGACTTCGAGGGTGACCAGCGCGCCGCCGAGCCGCGCCAGCAGGCCACCGACCCCGCCGCGCCCGCCCTCGCCCAGCACCCGCGACAGCGACGCGGTGATCCGCCATGCCGGCACGAGCGCGCTGAGCAGCGCCGTCGCCAGCGCGGCGAGCAGCGCGATCGCGACCACCCGGCCGTCGACGCCGAAGCGCATCCACGCCGGCGGGCCTTCCTCGCCGACGCGGGTGAAGGCGTCGATCGTCCAACCGACCGCCGCGTGCGCCAGCACCAGCGCGACCGCGCAGGCGAGCAGCGACAGCAGCAGGGCGTGCAGGAACATGCCACCCGCGAGCCGGCGCCGCGACGCGCCGAGCGCGGTGCGCACCGCCAGTTCGTGGCGGCGTCCGAGCTGGCGCGCCAGCATCAGGTTGGCGGCGTTCCCGCAGGCCACCAGCAGCACCAGCACGGTGGCCGCGAGCATCACGCCGAGCACCGCGCGCGTGCCGGCATCGACGAAGTAGTCGTGGGCCGACAGCACCAGCGGGCGGTCGGCGCGGAAGGCGTCGGGCTCCTCGACGCTGGCCTGCGCCAGCCAGCCGGCGATCGCCGCCTCCACCTGGGGCAGCGCCGCCGCCGAGGGCGCGCGCAGCACCAATTGCACCGGGCGGTCGTCGTGCCGCTGCGGCGTCGCCGAGCGCCGGTCGGGCACCCAGACGTCCGCGACGCGGGGGAACGAGAACCCCGCGGGCATCACGGCGACGATGGTCGCCGCCTCGCCGTTGGCGCGCACGACGCGACCGATCACGCCGGGGTCCGCGCCGTATTCGCTTCGCCACAGGGCTTCGCCGATCGCGACCTTCAGCGCGGCGTTGGGCTGCACGTCGGCGGCGCCGAAGCCGGCGCCGAGCAGCGGCTTGACGCCGAGCACCGCGAACAGGTCGTGGCCGGCGAACACGCCGTCGTGGCGCCGCGTGCGCTCGCCGTCGACCAGGTTCACCGTGCCGTCGCTCCAGGTCGAGGCCTGCGCGGCGTCGCCGATCCGGCGGATGATCTCGGTCGCGTCCGACTGCGGCACGCTGTCGAGGTCGTCGCCGTCGGCGATGCCGGCCATGTACAACTGCTCCGGCTGCGGGAACGGCAGCGGGCGCAGCACGATGCCGTCCAGCAGGGTGACGACGTAGAGCACGCTGCCGAGACCGGCGGCGAGCACCGCCACGACCAGCGCCGACCAGCCGGGACGGGCGGCGAGGTCGCGTGCGGCGGTGCGCAGTTCGGCCCACCATGCGTCCATCGGATCCTCCTCAATCGCCGCGCAAGGTGGTGGCCGGATCGACCCGTGCGGCGCGCCGCGCCGGCAGCCAGCCCGCCGCGAGCGCGGCCAGCGCGACGGTGGCCAGCGCCGCGCCCCAGACCAGCGGCCACTGCGTGCCGAGGCCGAACAACTGCGAGCGCAGCAGCGCCAGCGCGCCGGCAGCGCCCAGGGCGCCGAGCAGCAGGCCCGGCAGCGCGCTGCGCAGCACGTCGGCCAGCACCGCGCGCGACAGCGTCGCCGGGCGCGCGCCCAGCGCGAGCCGCAGGCCGTACTCCGGCAGGCGCTGGCGCTGCACGAAGGCGGCGAGCGCGTACACGCCGAAGCCCGCCAGCAGCAGCGCGCAGGCCGCGAACGCGGCGAGCACCTGGCCGAGCAACCCGACCAGGGCCATGCCGGCGGCGCGATCGTCGGCCAGCGCGTAGCGGCGCGTGATGCCTTCCTCGGGCGCGACCGCCCACACCGCGCGCTCGATCGTCGACAGCACCTGCTCGCGCGGCAGGCTGGAGCGCGCGAGCAGGGTGATGCCCTGCCACGGCGACTGGTCGAAGGGCAGCAGGATCTCCGGCCGCGCCGGGCTGCGCGCGCCGGCGTTGCGGGTGTCGGCCATCACGCCGACGATCTCGACCTGCAGCCGCGGCCCCTCGCCCAGCGGCAGGCCGATGCGCTGGCCGATCGGGTCCTCGCCGGCGAACGAGGCGCGCGCGAGGGCTTCGTTGATGATCGCCACCGGCGGTGCGCCCTCGCGATCCTGCGCGCCGAAGCCGCGGCCGCGGCGCAGCGGCACGTCGAGCAGCGGCAGGTACTGGTCGTCGACCCGGCGCAGCAGGACCTGGAACGGCTCCTCGGTGCTGCGCCCGGCGCGCCACAGGTCGATGTTCCAGCTGCCGATCACCGCCAGCGGCGCGGCGGTGGTGGCGGTGGCGGCCTCGATGCCGGGCGCGGCGCGCAGGTGCTCCAGCGCCGCCGGCACGAAGCGCCGCCATGCCGCCTCGTCGCCGTCGCGGAACAACTGCACCGCGTGCACGCCGTCCTCGCGCCAGCCCGGGTCGACCTGCGACAGCGAATGCACGCTCAGGCCGATCGCGGCGGCGGCGACCACCGCCACGGTGGACAGCGCCGCCGCCAGCGCCGGGCCCGCGCGCAGCGCGGTGCTGCTGCGTGCGAGCATCCCGCGGCCGCCGCGCAGGGCGTCGGCCGGCGCGCCCTGCGGACGGGCGCCGAGCCCGGCGGCCAGCA
>JAJTHZ010000004.1 GCA_021299185.1 Lysobacteraceae bacterium
CCGACGTGAGGCGACGATCGACGGGATAGGTCCGCCTGAAACTTGGAATCGCGGGCGCTTCGGCTCCATGCTCGGCCTTGAATCGCGTTTCGTACGGGGCGCGATGAGTCGCGGAAGGGGCTATTCTCAACAGGCTGCTAAAGACAGAGACGCAACCATCCTGCCTCAAGAGAGTTGGCAGTAGACGCAACTAGCTTAGGTAGCCCCCATCCACCGCGAAACTCGCGCCCGTGATGTAGCTCGCCGCCGGCGTGCACAGGAAGGCGATCATCGGCGCGATCTCGTCCGGCTGCGCCACGCGGGCCAGCGGCACCTGGCGCAGGAAGCCCTTGAGGATCTGCTCGTTGGTGGTCAGCGCGCTGGCGAACTTGGTGTCGGTGAGTCCCGGCAGCACCGCGTTGACGCGGATGCCGAGGCCGCCGAGTTCCTTCGCCCAGCCTTCGGTCATCGAGAGGATCGCGGCCTTGGTCATCGAGTACACGCCCTGCATCGGCGCCGCGCGCCGCCCGTTGACCGAGGCCACGTTGACGATCGCCCCGCCGCCGCGCGTGCGCATCGACTGCGCGGCCTTCTGGGTGGCGTAGAAGTAGCCGCGGATGTTGACCTCGACGGTCTTGTCGAAGGCGTCCATGCCAATCTCGAGCATCGGCCCGAAGTAGGGGTTGGCCGCGGCGTTGTTCACCAGGATGTCGGGCGCGAAGCCTTTGTCGGCGACCTTCTGGAACAGCGCGTCGATCGCGCCGGCGTCGCCGATGTGGGCCGCGATCGCGCTCGCCACGCCGCCGTCGGCGCGGATGCGGGCGACCACCGCCTCGCAGGCGTCCTGCTTGCGGCTGGAGACGATCACGTGCGCGCCGAAGGACGCCAGAAGGCGGGCGGTGGCCTCGCCGATGCCACGCGAGGCGCCGGTGACGATCGCGGTCTTGCCGGTGAGGTCGAACAGTTTCGGGTCCATGGCGGGTCCGTACGGAAGGGATGCGGTGGCGGCGCGGGCTGCGCCTACAATCGAGCACGGATGATAACCGCCACCCCGCAGGCATGACCCAGCAAACCCCGCTCCGATCCAGCGTGTTGATCACCGGCGCCGGCTCCGGCCTGGGCCGCGCGCTGGCACGCCGCTACGCCGCGGCCGGTTACGCCGTCTGCGTGGCCGACATCCGCGAGGACCGCGCGCGCGAGACGGTGGCCGAACTCGGCGGCGAGCCGCACTGGGCGATCGCCTGCGACATCGGCTCCGATGCCGCGATGGAGGCGCTGCGCGACGCCGTCCACGCACGCTGGCCGCGGCTCGACGTGCTGGTCAACAACGCGGGCGTGGCCAGCGGCGGCAGCCTGCTCGATGCACCGATGGACGAGTGGCAGTGGATGCTGAACTTGAACCTGCTCGGCGTGGTGCGCGGCTGCCGGCTGTTCGCGCCGCGCATGGTGGCCGCTGGCGCGGGCCGCATCGTCAACGTCGCCTCGTTCGCGGGCCTCGCGGGCGCGCCGGGGCTGATGACCTACAGCGTGGCCAAGGCGGGGGTGGTGGCGCTGTCGGAGAGCCTGCGCGCGGAACTGCACGACAAGGGCGTGCAGGTCAGCGTGGTCTGCCCGTCGTTCTTCCGCACCAACCTTACCGAGAACTTCCGCGGCCACCCGAAGATGCTCGGCGTCGCGAACAAGCTGATGGACCACGCGCGCGAGAGCGCCGACGACATCGCCGCGGCGGTGTTCGCGCAGGCGCAGGCGGGCACCTTCCTGATCCTGCCCACGGCCGCGGAAACCTGGCGCTGGCGCCTCAAGCGCTACCTGCCCGGCGTCTACTTCCGCAAGCTGCTGCAACTGGCCGGCGGCCGCGTGGCGCAGGCCGGGTCATGACCCGCAAGCGCGGTGGCGGCGGCGGGGGCCGTCGGCGCAAGGACGCCGCCGGCGATCCCCAGCCGGTCGCCGACACCGCGCCGGCACCGACCGTCGCCGCTGCGGATCCGCCGACACCGGAGCCCGCGCTCGCGGCACCCGCCCCGGTGGACGTGCCGCGGCCCGATCCGGCTGCCGCGGCGCCGCAGCCCGCGCCCACCTGGATGCTCTACGGCGCCAACGGCTACACCGGGCGCCTGGTGCTGGCCGAAGCGCTGCGGCGCGGCCTGCGGCCGATCGTCGCCGGCCGCCGCGCGCCGGAGGTCGAGGCGCTGGCCGCCGCGCACGGGCTGCCGGCGCGCAGCTTCGACCTCAGCAGCCCGGCCACGCTGCGCGCCACGCTCGACGGCGTGTCGCTGGTGCTGCACTGCGCCGGACCGTTCTCCGCGACCTGCGCGCCGATGCTCGAGGCCTGCCTCGCCGCGGGCGCGCACTACGTCGACATCACCGGCGAGATCGACGTCTTCGCGCACTGCCACGCGCAGGACGCCCGCGCGCGCGAGCGCGGCATCACCGTGCTGCCGGGCGCCGGCTTCGACGTGGTGCCGACCGACAGCCTCGCCGCGCTGCTGGCCCGCGAGGCCGCCGCGCCGCGGGAGCTGGTGCTCGCCTTCGAGGCGGGTGGTGGACCGAGCCCCGGTACCGCGCGCACCAGCGTCGAGGGCCTCGCGCGGGGCGGCCGCGTGCGCCGTGGCGGCGCGCTGGTCGACGTGCCGCTGGCGTGGAAGGAGCGGGCCTTCGCGCGCGACGGCGTGCCGCGCGCGGCGACCACCATCCCGTGGGGCGACGTGTACACCGCGCACATCACCACCGGCGCGCCCGACATCGAGGTCTACATGACGCTGCCGCCGGCCACCATCGCGCGCCTGCGCCGCTGGCGCTGGCTGGCGCCGCTGGCCGGCTTCGGGCCGCTGCGCCGTTGGCTGGCCGGCCGCGCGGGCGCGGTCCCCGGCCCCTCCGATGAGCGCCGCGCCTCCAGCGGCTGCCACGTCTGGGGCGAACTGCGCGACGCGGCGGGCACCCTGCACCGCGCCGAACTGGATACGCCCAATGGCTACGACGTGACCGCGTGGTGCGCGGTCGGTATCGTCGAACGCCTGCTGCGCGAGCCCCCGCGCGAGGGCGGCTACCGCACGCCGTCGCAATGGATGGGCGCCGACTGGATCCTGTCGATGCCGGGCGTGCGACTGGTGCGCGCGGAACCGGTCAGGGAGGAGACAGGATGAACGCACCGACCGACACGCCCTCGACGCCACCCGGCCTCGGCCGGCGCCTGCGCGACAAGCTGCCCGAGATCATCATCGAGGCCGTATCGCTGGGTCTCGCCGTGCTGCTGGCGCTGGCCATCGATGGATGGCGCGATCGCGAAGCCGAGGCCGCGCTGGGCCGCAACGTGCTCGCCGCGGTCAGCGCCGAGATCGCCAACAACCAGCGCGAGGTCGACGCCACCGTGGCCAGCGCCAAGGCCCTGCTGGCGCGCATCGAGCCGCTGTCGGAGAGCGCCGAGCCGCCCCCGTCGGGCACCGTGATCGACCTCAACGTGCCGCTGGCGCTCACGTCCGCCGCCGCGTGGCAGGCCGCCCTGTCGGGCAACGCCCTGCACACCATCGGCTTCGAGCGCAGCACGTCGATCTCGCAGATCTACGAACTGCAGCGCTGGTTCGCCGACGCGCAGCGCCGCACGCTGGATGCGATCTTCGCCTTCGGCGAGAGCGCCGACTGGTCCCGGGAGCGCGTCGCCCTGGTCCGCGTGGTGCGCGAGCTGAAGCTGAGCGTGGAGTTCGGCACCTCGCTGCAGGCCGCTTATGCGGAACACCTGGACGCGAACCCCGCCGCGCCGGCACCGGAGACCACCCCATGAACCGCCACAACGCCCGCAACGTGCTGGGCGAGCCGCTCGCCGACTGCAGCCACGCGCCGCTGACCGGCTGGTTCCGCGACGGCTGCTGCAACACCGACGCCCACGACCGCGGCCTGCACACGGTGTGCGCGGTGGTCACGGCCGAGTTCCTCGCCTTCAGTCGCGCGCGCGGCAACGACCTCGTGACCCCGATGCCCGAGGCCGGATTCCCCGGCCTCAGGCCCGGCGACCGCTGGTGCCTGTGCGCCGCGCGCTGGCGCGAGGCCTTCGAGGCGGGCGCGGCGCCGAAGGTCGTGCTGGCCGCCACCCACGAGGCGACCCTGCGCGTGGTCGCGCTGGAACACCTCAAGCCGCACGCGATCGATCTCGCCTGAGCCGTCGTCGATCTGCGCGCCGCGCCGCGCGCGCGGCCGTCAGGCCCCGGCCCTGCGGCGCGTCTTGCGGCGTGGGGCCACGTCGCCTGCGCCGCAATAGATGCCGTGCAGGGTCTCGATCAGCCGGCGCGCCGGGCCACTGGCCAGGCGGTAGTAGATCGTCTGCGCCTCGCGCCGCGTCTCCACCAGTTCGTCGGCACGCAGCACGGCGAGGTGCTGCGAGAGCGCCGACTGGCTCAGGTCCACCCGCTCGTTGAGCGCGCCGACGTGGTGTTCGCCCTCGGCGAGCAGGCACAGGATCATCAGGCGGTGGGGATTGGCCAGTGCGCGCAGCAGCTGGGCCGCATCGGCGGCGTGGCGCCCCAACTCGCGGGCGGGCGTTGCGGTGGCGCGGGCGGGCATGGGCGTGGGAGCGGGGGACCGCCACGAATGTTGGCCCAGCGGCGTCTCCAAGTCCATCGTCCCACGGTGCGGCCGACACCCGCGCAGGCAGCGCGCAAGGACCGTCCGTCGCCCGATCGTCGAGCCCATCCGGGCGCGCGCCGCCGCCGCTGGGCCGGCGGCGCCGGGCCGGTCCGCAGGCCCCGTCCGCCGTCCGCCCGGCCTCGGTCGCGGACCGCCCGGCCGGAGCGGCCCTTGAAAGACCAGCGAGCGACCATTACTTTAGCGATATCTAAATCAGGAAATCGCCATGAACATCGACCGCCTCGTCCTCGCCTTCGCCGGCTGCATGGTGCTGGCATCCGTCGCGCTGGCCTACTTCGTCTCGCCGGGTTGGCTGCTGCTGGCCCTGTTCGTCGGCGCCAACCTGCTGCAGGCTGCGTTCACCGGCTTCTGTCCGCTGGCGATCGTGCTGCGCCGGCTGGGCGTGCGGCCGGGCACCGCGTTCGCGTGAGCCGCATGCGCGCCGCGCCGCTCGTCATGGTCGTGCTGGCGCTGGCCGCCTGCGGCGGCAGTCCGCCGGTGGCCACCCCGCCGTCGGCCGCCCCGGCGCTGGACGCCTTCGTGGTGGCCTCCGAGCGGGCGCCGCGCGAGCGGATCTGGGACGGCGTGGTCGAGGCGGTCAACCAGGCCACGCTGTCGGCGCAGACCGCAGGACGGGTGCTGGAACTGCCGTACGACGTCGACGACTACGTGCCGGCCGGCGCGGTGGTCGTGCGTTTCACCGACGTCGAGCAGCAGGCCGGCCAGCGCCAGGCGCGGGCCCAGCTCGCCGCCGCGCAGGCGGCCTTCCGCGAAGCGCAGGCCGACTTCGAGCGCATCAGCGGCATCTACGCGTGGCGCCTGGTGGCCAAGGCGCAACTGGACGCCGCCACCGCCCGCCGCGACGCCGCGCGCGCGGCCCTCGACGCCGCAGATGCCGCCGCGCGCAGCAGCGCCGAGCAGGTCGACTACACCGCGATACGCGCGCCCTATTCGGGCATCGTGGTGCGCCGCCACGTGCAGGTCGGCGAGGCGGTGCGGCCCGGCCAGCCCCTGATCAGCGGGCTCTCGCTGGGCCAGTTGCGGGTGCAGGTCGACGTCCCGCAGAGCGACATCGCGGCGATCCGCGAGCGCCGCGCCGCGACCCTGGTCCTCGATGGCGGTGCGCGGCGCATCGCCGCGCGCGAGGTCGTCGCCTTTCCGTACGCCGACCCGCAGACCCATACCTTCAAGGTGCGGATCGAACTGCCGGAGGCCGAGACCGGCCTGCACCCCGGGATGACGGTCAAGGTTGCCTTCGCGGTCGGCGAGACCGAGCGTCTGCTGGTGCCGGACACGGCCCTGGTGCGGCGCGGCGAGGTGAGCGGCGTGTACGTGGTCGACGCCGCCGGCGTCACGCTGCGCCAGGTCCGGCTGGGCCATCGGTTCGACGCGCGCTGGGAAGTGCTGTCCGGTCTCGCCGCGGGCGAGCGCGTGGCGTCCGACCCGCTGGCGGCCACGCGCGCGCTGGCCGCGCGTTGAGCCGCGCGCGGAGCGAACCGCGATGAGCGACGCCGCCGCCCTCGGCCTGTCCGGACGCCTCGCGCGCGCCTTCCAGGACAACCCGCTGACGCCGATCCTGGCGCTGGCCGGCCTGCTGCTCGGCGTGCTCACCACGCTGGTCACCCCGCGCGAGGAGGAGCCGCAGATCGACGTCACCTTCGCCAACGTCTTCGTGCCCTTCCCGGGCGCGGGCGTGGCCGACGTGGAGAACCTGGTCGCCTTCCCGCTGTCGCAGAAGCTGTCCGAGATCGAGGGTGTCAAGCACGTCTACAGCGTGATCCGCCCCGGGATGGCGGTGATCACGGTCGAGTTCGTGGTCGGCGAACCGCGCCGCGAAGCGATCGTGCGCCTCTACAACCAGGTGTTCTCGAACCAGGACTGGGTGCCGCCGAACCTCGGCGTCGGCCCGCCGCTGGTGCGGCCGATGGGCATCGACGATGTGCCGGTGATGGCGCTCACGCTGTGGACCGACGATCCCGCGCGCGGACCGACCGACCTGGTCGAGGTCGCGCACACGCTGGAACCCGAGCTCAAGCGCATCCCCGGCACGCGCGACGTCTACACCATCGGTGCGCCCGACCGCGTGGTCGCGGTCGAACTCGATGCGGTGAAGCTCGCGGCGTTCGACCTCACCGTCGCCGACCTCGGCCGCGCGCTGGGCGCCGCCAACGTCGTCGCGCAGGCCGGCGAGCGCGTGGCCGGCGACGGCGTGCGCCCGCTCACCGCCGGCACCTTCCTCGCCGATGCCGCCCAGGTGTCGGAACTGGTGATCGGGCTGTCCGGCGGCCAGCCGGTGCGGCTCGAGGACGTGGCGACGATCCGCGCCGGCGGCGACCTGCCCTCGCGCTACGCGTGGTTCGGCGTGCCGGCCGGCAAGCCCGGGCCGGCGACCGGCATCGCACCCGCGGTGACCCTCGCGATCGCCAAGAAGCCCGGCAGCAACGCGGCCGACATCACCACCGCGGCCATCCGCCGCATCGCCGCCCTGCGCGGCACCGTCATCCCCGACGGCGTGCAGGTCGCGACCACCCGCGACTACGGCGCGACCGCCACCGACAAGGCGCTGAAACTGATCCAGAAGCTGTTCTTCGCCACCGCCTCGGTGGTGCTGCTGGTGCTGTTCGCGCTCGGCCGCCGCGAGGCCCTGGTGGTGGGTGCGGCGGTGGTGCTCACGCTGGCGCTGACGCTGGCGGCGTCCTACTTCATGGGCTTCACCCTCAACCGGGTGTCGCTGTTCGCGCTGATCTTCTCGATCGGCATCCTGGTCGACGACGCGATCGTGGTGGTGGAGAACATCCACCGCCACATGGCGATGGGCGGAAAGACGCTGCGCGAGGCCATCCCGCCGGCGGTGGCCGAAGTCGGCGGGCCGACCATCCTCGCCACCTTCACCGTGATCGCCGCCCTGTTGCCGATGGCCTTCGTGTCCGGCCTGATGGGCCCCTACATGCGGCCGATCCCGATCAATGCCTCGGTCGGCATGCTGCTCTCGCTGGCGGTAGCGCTGGTCGTCACCCCGTGGCTGTCGTTGAAGCTGCTGCGCCACCCCGTCGGTGAAGCGGGTCACGAGGCCGTGTCGTCGAGCCGCCTGCACGCCGTGTTCGAGCGCGTGATGCGTCCGTTCCTCGCCGGGGTCGCGGGTCGCCGCCGTCGTCGCCTGCTGTTCGCGGGCGTCGGGCTCGCCGTGCTGGCCTCGGCCGGGCTCGCGGTGGTGCAGTTGGTGGTGCTGAAGATGCTGCCGTTCGACGACAAGAGCGAGTTCCAGGTCGTGGTCGACCTGCCGGAGGGCGCGAGTCTCGAGCGCACCGACCAGGTGCTGCGGGAACTCGCCCGCGTGATCGAGTCCGTGCCCGAGGTGGCCGACTTCCAGGGCTACGCCGGTACCTCGGCGCCGGTGAACTTCAACGGGCTGGTGCGCCAGTACTACCTGCGCGAGGGCGCGAACGTCGGCGACCTGCAGGTGAACCTGGTCGACAAGCACCATCGTGATCGCTCCAGCCACGAAATCGCGCGCGAGGTGCGCCCGCGGCTCGCCGAGGTCGGCGAGCGCTTCGGCGCCTCGGTCAAGGTGGTCGAGGTGCCGCCCGGCCCGCCGGTGATGGCGCCGCTGGTGGCCGAGATCTACGGCCCCGACCACGACCGCGCGCGCGAGATCGCGCGCGCGCTGGCCCAGCGCTTCCGCGAGACCGACGGCATCGTCGACGTCGACACCTCGGTCGAAGCGGATGCATCGCGCGATGTGGTGGTGGTCGACCGCGCGCGCGCGGCGCGCCTGGGCGTGTCGCAGGCGGCGGTGGTCGAGGCGCTGACCGCCGGGCTCGGCGGACTGGACGCGACCTTCGTGCACGACGGCGCCTCGCGCCATGCGGTGCCGGTGCGCCTGCGCCTGCCGGCCGGCGACCAGGCGGCGCTGGAACACCTGCTGTCGCTGCGCGTGCGCGGCGCATCCGGCAGCCTGGTCCCGCTGTCCGAGCTGGTCGAGGTGCGCGAGGCGGCCTGGGAAAAGACCGTCTACCACAAGGACCTGCTGCCCTTCGCCTTCGTCACCGGCGACGAGGCGGGCGAACTGGATTCGCCGCTGTACGGCATGTTCGACCTGGTCGGCCAGTTGCGCGACGCCGAGCTTGCCGGCGAGCGCGTGGCGCAGCATTTCTTCGCCCAGCCCGCGGAGACGGCCGGCTTCTCGGTCAAGTGGGACGGTGAGTGGCAGATCACCTACGAGACCTTCCGCGACATGGGGCTGGCCTATGCGGTCGGCATCGTGCTGATCTACCTGCTGGTGGTGGCGCAGTTCCGCTCCTACGTGGTGCCGCTGGTGATCATGGCGCCGATCCCGCTGACCGTGGTCGGCGTGATGCCCGGCCACGCGCTGCTCGGTGCGCAGTTCACCGCGACCAGCATGATCGGCATGATCGCGCTGGCCGGCATCATCGTGCGCAACTCCATCCTGCTGGTGGACTTCATCAACCACGAGCTCGCGCGCGGCCGCGACCTCGCCGACGCGGTGGTCGACGCCTGCGCCGTGCGCGCCAAGCCCATCGCCCTGACCGGGCTCGCCGCCATGCTGGGCGCGTTCTTCATCCTCGACGACCCGATCTTCAACGGGCTGGCCGTGTCGCTGGTGTTCGGCATCTTCGTCAGCACCTTGCTCACGCTGGTGGTGATTCCGGTGCTTTACTACGTGTATCTGGCGCGGCAGCAGGGTATAGGGCCTAGGGTATAGGGCCCAGGGTATAGGGCCCAGGGCCCAGAACCGTAAAGGCTGCTGCGCGTCACCGGCCGGCGCTATGTTGCAGGCCGCGTCGATCGTGTCACGGGACACGCGGCGAAGTTCGTAGGGTGCAGCGAGCGCAGCGAATTGCACCGCGCCGATGGATCGGTGCAATTCGCTGCGCTCATTGCACCCGATTGCAAGCGGCATCGGAGTGTGAGCCTTCCACGTGCCCTTGCCCCGAAAGTTCTGGGCCCTGGGCCCTGTACCCTGGGCCCTATACCCTGGGCCCTATACCCTTGAACCCAAAGCTACTGCCGCCCCGGATCCCAATGATTCCGCGACTTGTCCCAGCCGCGGTGCCGGATATCCAGCCACAGGCTGTAGAAGGCGGTGAAGGCGGGGAACAGGTTCTGCAGCACGCCCACCGAGTCGGCCTTGGCCGAGAAGATGAAGTAGCTCAGCGTCATCAGGCTGCCGACCACGCTCATGTACCAGAACGCGCGCGGGATCACCGGCCGGCCGGCGCGCTTGGTGGCGACGAACTGCACCACCCAGCGCGCGCCGAACATCAGCGCGCCGGTGTAGCCGATCAGTTTCCACGGCGTGACCGCGATCCCGGTCCACGCCAGCCACGCGATCTGCTCGTTCATGCCGGGTCGATCTCCTGCACCGCGGTGCGTTTGGCGCGGCGGATCAGCCAGCCGACGCCGCGCAGGTCGACGATGCCGACCCACAGGCGGTTCCACATGCCGTACTTCGACACCCCGCGGGTGCGCGGGCGGTGGTTGACCGGCACGCTGACCACCCGCCAGCCGTCGCGCTGGAACAGCGCCGGCAGGAAGCGGTGCATGTGGTCGAAGGCGGGCAGGTCGAGGAAGGCGGCGCGCTCGAACAGCTTGAGCCCGCAGCCGGTGTCGGGCGTGGCGTCGCGCAGGATGCGCGAGCGCACCGCGTTGGCGACCTTCGACGACAGGCGCTTGATCGCATCGTCGCGGCGCGTGGTGCGCCAGCCGGCGAAGCACTTCACCGCCGGCTCCGCGGTGTCGCGCGCGGCGAGCAGCTTCGGGATGTCGGCCGGATCGTTCTGGCCGTCGCCGTCGAGGGTGGCGATCCACGTCCCGCGCGCGGCCTTGACGCCGCTGCGCACCGCCGTGCTCTGGCCACTCCGCGCCGAATGGTGCAGCACCCGCAGTTCGGGCAGGTCGGCGCGCGCGGCGCGCAGGGCGGCCAGGGTGCCGTCGGTGCTGTGGTCGTCGACGAACAGCATCTCGAAGTCGACCCGGCCGCGCAGCGCGCCGGCGATCTCGGTCGCCAGCGCGACCACGTTGTCTTCCTCGTTGAACGCCGGCACGACGACGGACAGTTCGGGATGGCGGGCGTTCATCGGATTCCGGCGCGGCGGCGGGCGCGCCGGACCCGGCGCGCGTTGGGCGCCGGAGATTAGCCGTTCCGCAAGGAGCCTTCCAGCCGCGGTGCGGCGCGGGATCAGCCCGCTGGCGGCACCGCCAGCGCGGCCCGCCACGTCGATTCGAGGCGGTAGAAGTCGGTGTCGCTGGCCGCCAGCATGACCAGCGCGCCGCGCGCGAGCGGCAGGCTGCGGCCGACGAAACCGTCCTGGCGGAAGTCCATGCGCATCGATTCCAGGCGGCCCGGCACGTAGTACAGGGTCACCGGGCCGGCGGGCTGGCGGCTGACGAAGTGCACCGACAGGTCCGGGCCGAGGTCGCACAGGTTGATGTAGTGCACGTCCGCCGGCACCTCGTCGAGCAGCACCCCGCCGCGCGCGAACAGCGCACGCACCTGCGACGGCGCGACCCGCGCCGTGCGCGCGGTGGCGTAGGGCTCGTGGTGCAGGGTGTGGTCGACCGCGAGTTCCGGCAGCGCCTGCGCCGGCTTCGGCGCGGCGAGGTAGAACGCCGCGCCGCCCAGCGCCAGCGCGAGCGCCGCGGCCGCGCGCCACGCGCCCGGGAAGCG
>JAJTHZ010000082.1 GCA_021299185.1 Lysobacteraceae bacterium
TAGCCTTTCGCGTCCGGCTGCCGGCCGTGACGCAGGCGCCCGAGCGCCTCGGTGACTTCGAGTTCCAGCAGCTCTTGCAGGTAGCTTCGAACCCCGAGCCGGAACGCCTCTTCCAGCGCGTCGAACGGCTCGGTCAGGTGCGGCAATGCGGGTGCAGCGGTGGTAGCGTTGCGCATGGCGTGGTCTCCTCGGCGCTTGCTGGCGCCGCGTCTTGGTTGGTCCCAAGCTGGAGACTACGCCTCTTCCGAATTTCCACCACCTGCGCTACACCACCTGCGGTTCATCCAGAAATCGCCAGACCGCGTGCGCGGCTACTTCAACAACCAAACTACGCGCTACGCAGCATAGATACGTACTATTTCGAGACGGTTAATAACATCTGCCGCTTCGGGCATGCCACGGCGGGTGCGTGTGGCTCACTGGGAATCGTGGGTGTTGAGATGGACGCCCCCTCCTCCTACGGCGTCGCGTAGCGCCAGACTGGAAGTGCGATCCACCAGTCACAGAAGAGGAGGCGTCCGTCATGAAGGCTAAGCTCGTCGCCATCGACTTGGCAATGCGCTCGTCCCAGATCTATGTGCTCGGACCGGACGGGAAGGTGCTGCTCAACCGCAAGCTCACGCGCGAGAGGTTCGGGCTGTGGCTCAAGGACCTCGAACCGACGCGGGTCGCAATGGAAGCCTGCGCGACGGCGCACTACTGGGGCCAGCGACTGCAGGCCATGGGGCATGAGGTGCGTCTGGTGCCGGCGCAGCACGTCAAGGCGTTCGTGCGCGTGCACAAGTCCGATCGCGACGATGCGTTGGCGATCGCCGAGGCTGCGCAGCGCCCAGGCATCCACTTCGTGCCCGTCAAGACGGTGGCTCAGCAAGACCTGCAACTGCTCGGCCGCATCCGCAACGCCAAGACCGCCGAGCGTACGGCGCTGATCAACCAGGCGCGCGGCCACGCCGCCGAGTATGGGGTGGTCATGCCGAAGTCTCGCGCGGAGTTCATGACTGCGCTGCCCGAGGTGCTCGCCGATGCCGGGAACGGGCTGTCGCCCACGGCGCGCCAAGCGCTCGCCGATCTGTACGACGACATCCGCGCTGTCGATGCGCGGATCGATGCGCTGCTGCGTCAGCTCGTGGCGCTGGCCGAGCAGCAGCCCGCGTTCGAGCGCCTGCTCACCGCGCCGGGCTTGGGCGCCATCGTGGCTGCGGCATTCCTCGCCGCGCTGGGCAGCGGCCGGCAGTTCCGTCGCGGCCGCGATGTCGCGGCATGGCTGGGCCTGATCCCACGCCGACACGGCACCGGCGGCAGCGTGACACTCCAGCGCATCACCAAGAACGGCGACCGCGACCTGCGCGTAGCGCTCATCCACGGCGCCCGCGCCGTGCTGCGCTGGGTCGACCGCCATGAGCACGCCCGGAGCCAGTGGCTGCTCGGCCTTCGGCAACGGCGCGGCAAGCACCGCACCATCGTCGCTTTCGCCAACAAGATGGCCCGCATCGGCTGGGCCATCGTGACGGGCGAAGGCGCATACGAGCGCAGCCGCGCATTCAGGCCGCAGCCACCTCGCCAGGCGGCAGCCTGAGACCCAACCGACCGCACCATCCACCAACGCTTCGAGTCACCGCGCAACGCCCGCCCAAGCAACCCGACTTCCGCGATGATCCGCATCGGTCAACCGACCCCGGCAACAGCCCGCTCCAGGACAGGCGCCACGAGCGCGTGTGGGTGTTTGGGCCGCCGGGGCCGGATCTCATCCGGGCGCGGTGCCATCCAGCGCACCACCACGACGCCGAATACGTGTCCGAGTGCCGAGTCTGATCGTCTCAGAATCCTCGGGGTTGACCGGGGGCGTCCCTACGTGCCCGGGTTTCGCGCGTCCGGGTTTCCCGCGCGCATGCGGGGACGACAAGGCGAAGGTCGACCTCGCGATCCGCCTTTCGCGCCTGAACGTCGAACGCCGCACGGGCGCACCGCTCGGCGCCGCGATCTTCAGCGAGACCGGCCGCCTGGTCAGCGTTGGCGTCAATCGCGTGGTGCCGCTGTCGTGCTCGGTCGCGCACGCCGAGATGATGGCCTTCATGACCGCGCAACACCGCCTGCAGCGCTTCCGTCTCGACCGCGACGACGGCCACGCCTTCACCCTGGCCACCTGCAGCCAGCCCTGCTGCCAGTGCTTCGGCGCCACCGTGTGGAGCGGCGTGCGCCGCCTGCTGATCGGCGCGCGCGCCGAGGACGTGGAGGAACTCACCGAGTTCGATGAAGGGCCGCTGCCCGCCGACTGGGTCGGCGAACTCGAGCGCCGCGGCATCGAGGTGCGGCGCGACATCGGGCGCGAGGCGGCGCGAGAGGTGCTGGCGATGTATGCGGCGACGGGCGGGACGGCGTACTGACGGACCGCGCGAAGCGGCGCGGCGAAGATAGACACCCCCCAAAAGCGAAGGGCGCCTTGCGGCGCCCTTCGCTCGGTACTTCGACCCGGACTGCTCCGTCAGGGCGCGGCGGGCTCGAATCCATTGGCGAACACCGGCGGGTCTGACGTCACGGTCAGCGTGACCGGCACCAGGGTCATCGGCTCGTCCGCATCCGTGCCTTCCGACGACACGCAGACGTAACTGCCGTAGGTTCCCGCCGCGAGCCCCGCGGTGTTGATCGCCAGCGTCACCGTGGCCGATCCCAGGGCGCCCAGCGATCCGCTGGTCACGTCCGGGGTCGCCCAGGAAGCGCCGCACGCGACATTGCCGCCGACCGTGAGCGAGATTGCGCTGACAGGGCCAGGGCCCGGAGCGCCGGTCAGGTTCGGCACGGCCCACGACGGGGTGGTCGCGGACGGCGTGATCGCGTGCGGCGCGAGGCCATTGACAGGCGTGCCGACACCAACGATGCGCCACGCCCAGACCGGATTGCCGGTGCTCCCGGTCCCGTTACCCGGCATCTCCGGGAACACCACCACCCAGTAGCGCCCGGTCGTCAGATCGAGCGGCGGGGCGCCATTGGCGACCAGGTCGAGTGCGATGCTGGCATTGGCGAGCGACAGCCCGGTCGCGTTGGAAGCCACGCGACGGCTGTAGATCGGGGCGGCGCCGAAGCCTTCCGGTGCGCCCGCCGGTGCGCCCGCGGAATCGGCATAGACGTGGAAGTTGATGAAGGGCGAGTTGGTCGCACCCAGCACCTGGCCGCCCGGCACCACGAATCCGTTCGCGCGCAGCGTGGTCACGCGGGCCGATCCGGTCACCGAGAAATCCTCGGCGATGTAGGACCCGGTATTGGGCGGAGTGCGGGCGGCGAACTGCGCTGCAATCCAGCCAATGACGCTGTTGCCGAGGTTCAGCTGTGACAGGTCGAGAAATGTCACGCTCTGGTTGCCGCTGGCCAGCGCCCAGTTGATGGTGGGATTACCGGCGTTCGAGACCGTGAACGTCCGCGACCCGGCCTGCCCTTGCTCGAGCGTGATCGAGAGGCCGGCGGTCTGGCTCACCGCGATATCCGGCGCGGCGCCGCGCACCGCGAGCGGGAAGCGCTGCTCGACCACCGCGGTGGTGTTCGGTGCCAGCACCAGTTCCCCGAACGAGAACGAGGTGGCGCTCAGCGTTGCCGAGTTGATGCTGACGGTCACCACCTGGGACTGGCCGGACGTCAGCGTGAACTGCGGCGGCGTGACGCTGCCGACGCCGGCCGGCAGGCCGGCAATGCTGGCTGACCACTCGACGCTGCCCGCGGCGCGGCTGGTCACGGTACGCGTCACGGTGCAGACGCCCACGCAGTTGCGCAACTGCAGGCTGGGCATGTTCAGCGACGCAGGGTTGCCGCCGGTGGCCGGATTGGCGGCGGTGAAGTTCGGACCGGTCTCGTTCATCACCAGTCCCGCACGGGTCGCCCGCGTGAGGTCCACGCGTCCACCTCCGCGGTCGAAGGGATCGCTGGGAACCGTCGCCGGCGTGGTGGCGCTGAACTTGAACACCCCGGCGGTCTTCGCGGTCGACATCAGCGCCGACTTGACCTCCATCGGGGTCCAGGTCGGATGCACCGCGCGCACCAGCGCCGCGGCGCCCGCGACGTGCGGCGTGGACATCGAGGTGCCGCTCAGCAGGCCGGTTTCATTGTTGCCATTCGGCTCGAGGCAGCACGAAAAGTCTTCCCGTGTCCAGCGCGACACCGCCGCGAGGACGCTGACGCCGGGGCCGGTGATGTCCGGCTTCAGCAGGTCGACGTTGGCCGGCCCGATCAGGCTGAACGACGCCATCACGTCTGCCTGGCCGGGGAAGGACTGTCCAGGGTCGGCGATGGTGGCCGTCGCGTTGGCCGGATCCGTCGCGAGGTGGGCGCGGATCGCGGCCGAGCGCGTGGTGTCGTTGATGACCCACGCGACCGCACCCCCGGCCCCGGTTAGGTTCAGCGGTGCGTCAGAGAGGAAGACGACGGCCCGCGCACCCGCGCCGGCCGCGTTGTTGATGCTCGTGGTGGTGCTGCACGCAGCGGCGACCGTACCCCTGCGAAGCAGGGCGATGCCGCCCGCCGCGCCGCGGGTGAAGGTCCCTGCGGGGAACTCGGTGCAACCGTCATTGTTCGGATCGCCGGTACCGAAGGTCGGGCTCAGGATCAGCGGAGCAGTGATCGATCCTCCTCTGAGGAAGGGCGGAAGGGCTGACGCCCGCAGCGGCACGTTGGTGGCATCGGGCGGCGGCGCGGCCGGCGCCACGAACGTGAAGTTGTTGCCGAAGAAGCCGCGATCGTGGGTGGACGCCGCAACCGTGGTCAGCCACGGCGCGACATGATTGGTCGTGCCGGGCGTTGGCGTGCCGTTACCGGCCGATGCGGCGACGAACACGCCGGCGTTGTGCGCGGCAAGGAAGGCCTGCGCACTGGCATCGGTCCACGGCGCCTGGCTGCCGCTGATCGAGTAGTTGACGACGTCGACCACGGCATCGGCCACGGCCTGGTTGATCGACGCCAGCGTCGACACGCTGGGGCACAGGCCGGAGCCGTTGGAGGCGGTGTAGCAGGCGTCGTAGATCACCAGGTTCGCACGTGGTGCCACGCTGGAGATGTTCGTCGACACGCCGACGATGGTTGCGCTCCGGCGGCTGCCGCCGGCGGTCGACGCGGTGTGTGAGCCGTGGCCGTTCTCGTCCTCGAAGCCCGCGGCCTCGAATTGCCCGGCCGGAACCACGGTGTCGGTGAAGTCCCAGCCGCCGATGATCTTGTCGTTGCAGACATCGCGGGTGGGATTGTGGTTCGGATTGGTCGGGTTGCACCACCCGAGGAAGATCCCGGAGCCCAGGGGATTGGTGTGGTCGAACCCGTCCAGGTCGACATCGGCGAACGACGGACTGCCGAGATTGGCGCCCGAGTCGATCACGCCGACCACCACGCCTTCACCGCGGGTGGCCACGCTGCCGGGCGTGCTCGACCCGGCCCAGACCGTCGGCGCACCGATCAGCGCGGGGCCGGCATCGGTGGCGAGAGAAAACTCCTTGTATCCCTCGACCAGCGCGACCATCGGATCGGCGGCCAGGGCGGCCGCCTCATCGGGCGTCAGCGACAGCACCATGCCATTGAAGGCGTGGAAGAACTGGAAGTGCGGGGCCAGCGGCGCCACCTGGCGCCCGATGCGGCTGCTCAGGCCCTGCAGGAATCCTGCGTGCTCGTCCTGCAGCGCGGCAACGTACGCCAGCGCCGCCGCCGAACGCACGTCGAGCCTTCCGTCGGCGCGCCGCGGAGCGGCGGCGAGGCCGGTCCGACCGCCGGCGTAGGAGGCGACCGGCGCCGACTTCAGGCCGACGATGTAGAGATCGCGCCCGGCCTCGCGCTCGATCGCCGCCAGCGACTTCGGCGCCTGCGACCATGTTTCATCTGCCGCCGTCGCCGCGGTGCCAAGACCGCATGCGAAGATGGCGGCGGCCAGCGCGGACAGGCGCAGACCATTTCTGCCCAGGGTCGAACTCATGCACTTCCTCCCGATGGAGCCGGCGACACACCCCACGCGCACCGCCGGGCCTCTGCTTGCTCCAACGCAGGACCCGCGCTGTGGTTGACAGCACGGGTTCCTGCATTTGCGGCAGGGCGTCGCAGCGCCAACCCGGCGCACTCGGCGAAACCGGGACACGTAGGGACGCCCCCGGTCAACCCCGAGGATTCTGAGACGATCTGACTCGGCGCTCGGACACGTATTTCGCCCTTATGTTTTCATTGTCCGCGTCCGCGAAGCTTTACTGCGAAAGCGCATTCAGCGCACGACGCCAGACCCCTCCCCGATTTCCGGCCATGAGCATGTAGGGGGGCAGGACCGCTAAATCCAAACCCTGGTCTGGCGCAGCAGCGCCAGCGCTCGGCGGAAATCCTGAGCGTTCAACCCAGCTCGTAAAGGGAGGCGAGGCGCTGAAAACTCTGGCGCCTCCGAGAAAGCTCTCTCTCTCTACCGTCTGAAACAGACGGCCGTCATAGTAGGTCGTCCCAAACCAAGCAAGTTGCTGCCCCGGAAGGGGGGTAAGCGCATTCCACCGTGAGTTCGCGGCATCGAACCGGTACAAGCCAGAGAGATACTGACGTCCAAACAGGACGCCATCGAACACATACGGGATCGGCGGTAATTGTTGGTCTAGGCCGGTCGACGGAAGTGGCGTCCAGGTGACACCGTCATCGTCGCTCAGAAACATTCGGCCGAGGGTGCCGAGATAAACGCGCGTCCCATCTACGAACATCGGTCCGCCGTCAGCATTGTTAAACTCGGGGGGGAGCCCCTGACCTACGAGGGTCCACACGGCTGAGTTGTCTGCGCGCCGATACATCGAGATAACAGGTAGGCCAGCAGACTCAAACTGCACGTAGGCCAGCAGACTTGTCGATGTCTTGACCATACCCAGGACCGGATCTACCGTTACTGGGAGCCCCTCGTTCATACTGACCCAAGTTGCGCCGCCGTTGTTGCTGCGATAGACCCCAGCTGAACCCGTACCCTGGGCATAACCAATGGCGACAAAAAGGGTCGAGCCGGACGCTGCAAAGTACAAGGGTATCCCGCTGGCTGGGAGACCGGTCGATCTCGATGTCCACTTGCGACCGCCGTCACAGGACAATTTCACTCCAGCTAGCGTGGCCGCGAACACAGCGTCCGACGAGACAAACAGCCTATTCACGACCTCTCTGTCGTCCATGCCGCTTTCTGGTGGCAGCCAAAACTCGAAGGCGTCATTTGCCGGGGGTGGTGGTTCTGGACTGGGGCAGGCGAGCGCCCCTGGTGTGATCGGCGGTTCGAACCCGTCGGCGTAAATCACAGCGGCGCCGGCCGGGCCAACTTCGGCGGCCAGCGTTTCTTCCGCAGCGACCGCCGCTCCGCCCCAAACGGAAGCCGCAGACCACAGCAGAGCCAGGACGATGCACAACGGCTTGGCTTGATGAAACTTATCCATGACGGTTTGCTCCTCGGTGACGACTGCGCCACAGCGCTCGATATGGACGGCGGCCTCTGAACGTGGGCGCATACACCGGTGCGCCGGCGGATCGACAAGGGCACCTTGGTCGCGGACTGACCACGGCCCCGAAACGGCCGCGCGCCGCCGACCGACGCCGCACCGTACTTGCCGGACGGCCCGGCCGGCCGCAGGGCCCGCTGACGATCCAGCCGGCCCA
>JAJTHZ010000116.1 GCA_021299185.1 Lysobacteraceae bacterium
CAGGTGCGGCAATGCGGGTGCAGCGGTGGTAGCGTTGCGCATGGCGTGGTCTCCTCGGCGCTTGCTGGCGCCGCGTCTTGGTTGGTCCCAAGCTGGAGACTACGCCTCTTCCGAATTTCCACCACCTGCGCTACACCACCGCGTGGCGGCTTTTCCCATTCGCCATTCACCATTCGCTATTCGCCATCACAGTTCCTCGATCACCACATTGTGGTTGGTATAGATGCAGATATCGCCGGCGATCTTGAGCGCGCGCTCGGCAACCTCGCGCGGACCGAGCTCGGTGTTCTCGACCAGCGCCTTGGCGGCGGCCAGCGCGAAGGGGCCGCCGGAGCCGATCGCGATCAGGCCATGCTCCGGCTCCAGCACATCGCCATTGCCGGAGATGATCAGCGAGGTCTGGCGATCGACGACCGCGAGCAGCGCCTCCAGCCGGCCGAGGCGGCGGTCGGTGCGCCAGTCCTTGGCCAGTTCCACCGCCGCGCGCGTCAACTGCCCGCCATGCCGTTCCAGCTTCTGCTCGAACAGCTCGAACAGCGTGAACGCGTCGGCCGTCGCGCCGGCGAAGCCGGCCAGCACGTCGCCCTTGCCGAGCCGGCGCACCTTGCGCGCATTGGCCTTCATCACCGTGTTGCCGAGCGTGACCTGGCCGTCGCCGCCGACCACCACGCGGTCGCCGCGACGGACACTGACGATGGTGGTGGCATGGAAGGATTCGAGCGCCATCGGGACCTCCGGATCGAGCCGAGTAACTGGGGCCTCGGGCGACGATTGCAAGCGCCCCCGGCGCTCAGCCCAGCCCCATTTTCGCCGCGGCGACCAGCAGCACGACCCCGAGCGCGCGGCGCAGCGCCTCGACGCTGAACCAGCGCGTGCCGAGCCAGGTGCCGGCGAGCGCACCCAGCGCCACCGCGCCCAGCCACAGCGGCAGCGCCGGCGGCAGGTTGCCCAGCAGCACCGTCTGCCCGGACAGCCCGGCGATCGAATTGACCAGCACGAAGGGCGCGGTCACCGCCGCCGCGTTGCGCGTGGCCACCCAGCCGAACCACAACAGCAGCGGCGTGAGGAAGATGCCGCCGCCGGTGCCGGTCAGCCCGGCCAGGGTGCCGATCGCGGCCCCGGCCAGCAGCCCACGCACCAGCGGCACGCCCGGTGCGCTGCGCTGGGCCTCCGCGTCGGCCGCGGCGTGCGCGCGCAGGATCAACTGCACGCCGCCGACCAGCAACGCCAGCGCGACCAAACGCTTGTACCACTCGGCCGGCAGGTGCAGGGTGCCGGCGAGGAAGGCACACGGGATCGAGGCGACCGCGAACGGCCAGAAGCTGTTCCAGCGGAACAATCCTGCGCGCGCGAAGCGCCAGGTGCCGATGCTGCTGACCAGGATGTTGAGCGCCAGCGCCGTGGGCCGCATCACGCCGGGTACCACGCCCAGCAGGCCCATCACTGCGAGGTAGCCCGAGGCCCCGGCATGGCCGACGCTGGAGAACAGCGTCGCGACGAGGAAGAACGCGACGGCGAGCAGGACGTCGAGCCCGGTGAGCGCCATCAGCCGCCCTTGCGACGCGCGCGCGGATGGGCCGCGTCGTACACCTTGGCCAGGTGCTGGAAGTCCAGATGCGTATAGACCTGGGTGGTGGCGATGTCGGCATGGCCGAGCATCTCCTGCACGCCGCGCAGGTCGCCGCTCGATTCCAGCAGGTGCGACGCACAGGAGTGGCGCATCAGGTGCGGGTGCACGCGTTTCCACAGGCCCTGCCGCTGCGCGAGCACCTTCATGCGCGACTGCACCGCGCGCGGCGAGATCGGCGCGCCGCCGCGACCGGGGAACACCGGCGCGCCCGGATCGCCGCCGCACTCGGCGCGCCAGGCGCGCAGCGCATCGCGCGCCGGGCCGCCCAGCGGCACGATGCGCGTGCGCCCGCCCTTGCCGTCCACGCGCACCAGGCCCTCGTCGAGATCCAGCGCGCCCCAGCGCAGCGTGGTCAGTTCCGACAGCCGCAGCGCCGAGGAATAGAACAGCTCCAGCATCGCGCGGTCGCGCGCGGCGATGCCGCCGCCCTCGGGCAGGGCCAGGAAGGCCGACATCTCGTCGGCATCGAGCACGTTGGGCAGGCGCCGGCCACCGCGCGGGGCGCGCACGCCCTCGGCGGGATTGGCGCGCGCAAGACCCTCGCGCAGCAGGTAGCGGTAGAACGAGCGGATCGCCGACAGCCGCCGCGCCAGCGACTTCGGCGCCTCGCCCTTGCCGTGCGCGCGCGCCACGAAGGCGCGGACCTGCGCCGGCTGCACCTGCGCCCACGGGATACCCGAGCCCTCGTCGAGGAAGGCGCGGAAGCGGCCGAGGTCGTCGCGATAGGCCTCCAGCGTGCGCGGCGACAGTCGGCGCTCGACCGCCAGGTGGTCGAGGAAGCGCGCGACCGCGGTCGCGGCGTCGCTCACGCGCGGTCGAAGCGCGCCAGCGCGGCGCCCACCGCGTCGGCGATCAGCTTGAGGAACATCGTGCCCATGCCGGGGTGGAAGCGGTTGGGATCGGTGGAACCGACCGCGATCAGGCCGCGACCGGGCACCGGCATCAGGACCGCGCTCTTGACGTCGGCGGCACGCGCGCCGAACAGGGTTTCGAGCTTTTCGGGCGAGAGCCGGCCACAGACCGGCTCGCCGAGCGCGCTGACCTCGCCCAGCGGGCGCAGTCCGCGCTCGTCGGCGCCGGCCACGATCAGCCAGTCGGCCGGCGCGACGCCGGCGGGCGCCACGTTCAGGACCACGCGGACCAGGTCGGAGGCGAGGTCCTCGTTGAGGGTGGCGACCACGCGGCGCAGGGTTTCCTCCAGCGAGCCGGCCCGCATCAGCGCCAGGGTCAGCGCGTGCACGCGCACCACCAGCTGCTCGTTCTCGGAGGCGATCGCGATCAGTTCCTGCAGACGGCGGTTGAGGCTGCGGTTCTTGTCGCGCAGCACCTCGAGCTGGTAGCTCGCCAGCGAGGTGGTGTCGCCGAGCTGGCGCGGCATCTTCAGCACCAGCGCGAGGTCGGGGAACTGAATCAGGAAGTCGGGGTTGCGGCGCAGGAAGTTGGCGACCTCGAGGTCGCTGAGTTCGCGCCGGGCCGGGGTGTCGCTCATGGGTTCCAGGTTCCTTCGAAGACGAATGCGACCGGGCCGGCCATCCACAACGGCGCCTCGCCGCCGGCCCACTCGATGCGCAGCGTGCCGCCGGGCAGTGTAACGGCCACCGGCGAGGCGACGCGGCCGCGCGCGATCAGCACCGCGGCGGCGGCGCAGGCGCCGCTGCCGCAGGCGCGCGTCTCGCCGGCGCCGCGCTCGAACACGCGCAGGCGGATCGCGTGGCGGTCGACCACCTGGGCGAAGCCCACGTTGGCGCGATCGGGGAAGCGCGGATGGCGCTCGAGCGCGGGGCCGAGCCGCGCCACCGGTGCCGCGTCCACGTCGGCGACCTCGAGCACCGCGTGCGGATTGCCCATCGAGGCGATGCCGATCGACAGCACCTCGCCCGCGACCTCGATCGGGTATGTGTCGGCGCGCGCGTCGGCAACGAACGGCACGGCGGCCGGATCGAAGCGCGGCACACCCATATCGGCCCGCACATGGCCGTCGGCGAGCCGTTCGCAGGCGACCGGTCCCGCCGGGCCGTCGAGTCGCACCGCGCCCTGCAGGGGCTGCTCGCGATCCAGCCAGGCCACCAGGCAGCGCAGGCCGTTGCCGCACTGCCGCGCCTCGCTGCCGTCGCCGTTGTAGATGCGATAGCTCGCCACGCTACCGGCGCTGCGCGGCGGCTCCAGCACCAGCAATTGGTCGAAGCCGACCCCGGTGTGGCGGTCGGCGATCGCGCGCACCAGGGCGGGGTCGAGCGGACCGGGCTCCGCGCGCCGGTCGAGCACGACGAAGTCGTTGCCGATGCCGTGCATCTTGGAAAAGCGCAGCGCCATCATCGGATTCTAGCGTGCGCGGACCTGCGCCCCGCGCCCGCGGACGCGGATCACTCCGCAGGCTTGGCGGACTCCGCGGGCGCCGCCGGCGGCGCCTCGCGGTCCGGCAGCACCAGGTCGCCCTTCATCCCGCAGCCGGCGAGCAGGGCCGCCAGCACCAGCGCGCCCCATCGACGGCGCGCGCTCACGGCGCGCCTCCGGCGGCTGGCGCCGCGACCGCGATGCCGAGCTGGTCGAGCAGGAACGCGTATTCCTCGGCGGTCTCGCGGAAGCGCTGGAAGCGGCCCGACTTGCCGCCGTGGCCGGCTTCCATGTTGACGCGGAACAGCAGCGGGTTGTCGTCGGTCTTCATCTCGCGCAGCCGCGCGACCCACTTGGCCGGCTCGAAGTACTGCACCTGCGAGTCCCACAGGCCGGTGGTGACCAGCATCGCGGAATAGGCCTTGCGCTCGACGTTGTCGTACGGCGAGTACGACAGCATGTAGTCGTAGTAGGCCTTGTCCTTCGGGTTGCCCCACTCGTCGAACTCGTTGGTGGTCAGCGGGATCGACTCGTCGAGCATGGTGGTGACCACGTCGACGAAGGGGACGTGGGCCACCAGCGCGCGATAGCGGTCGGGGGCGAGGTTGGCCACCGCGCCCATCAGCAACCCGCCGGCGCTGCCGCCCATCGCCACCACGCGATCCTTCGCCGCGTAGCGCTCGCGCACCAGGAAGTCGGTCACGTCGACGAAATCGGTGAAGGTGTTCTTCTTCTTCAGCAGCTTGCCGTCCTCGTACCACTGGCGGCCCAGCTCCTGGCCGCCGCGGATGTGGGCGATGGCGAACACCACGCCGCGATCGAGCAGGGATAGCCGCGCGCTGGAGAAGGTCGGGTCCATCGAGATGCCGTAGGAGCCGTAGGCGTACTGGTAGAGCGCTGCCGTGCCGTCGCGCGCGACGCCCTTGCGATACACGATCGAGACCGGGATCCGGGTGCCGTCGCGCGCCGGCGCGAACACGAACTCGCTGGCGTAGTCGGCCGGGTCGAAGTCGCCGAGCACCGGCTCGCGCTTCATCAGGGTCCGGGTGCCGCTGGCAACGTCGAGGTCGTAGGTGCTGCCCGGCGTGGTCAGCGAGCTGTAGTAGTAGCGAAGCGTGCCGGTGTCGACCTCGGGGTTGCTGCCGAGGTAGGCGGTGAAGGGCTTTTCGTCGGAGGGCAGCACCGCGCTGCGGCCGTCCGACCAGCGCACGGTGCGCACCTGGCGCAGGCCGCCGCTGCGCTCGTTGACGGCGAGGAAGTCGCGGAACACCGCCACCTCCTGCACGAAGGCATCCTCGCGGTGCGCAACCACGTCGCGCCACGCCGTGCGGTCGGCGACCCGCGCCATCGGCGCCCGCACGACGCGGAAGTTCTTCGCCCGCCAGTTGGTGCGCAAGATCCAGTCGCCGCCGAAGTCCTCGGCCTGGTATTCGTGGTCGCGCTCGCGCGGGACCAGCACGCGGAACGCCAGCGCCGGATCGTCGGCATCCGCCACCCACTGTTCGCTGGACACGGTGCTCTGCAGCCCGATGTGGATGAAGCGGTCGCTGCGCGACTTGAACACGCCCATGTAGAACGAGCGGTCCTTCTCCTCGTAGACCAGCGGGTCGTTCGCAGGATCGGTGCCGAGCACGTGCTTGCGCACCTTGTAGCCGAGCAGGGTGACCGGGTCTTTCTCGACGTAGAGGATGGTGCGGTTGTCGTTGGCCCAGGCGATGCCGGCTTCGACGTTGCGGATCTCGCCGTGCAGGACGGCGCCGGTCCCGAGGTCCTTGAAGCGCAGCGTCCACTGGCGGCGGCCGGTGGTGTCCTCGACCCAGGCCAGGATGCGCCCGTCGCGCGTGACCTCGGTGGTGCCGATCTGGAAGAAGCCCTTGCCCGCGGCCAGCAGGTTGCCGTCGAGCATCACCTGCTCCGGCGCGCTGGCGTCGTAGGACCCGTCGGCGGCGGCCTTGCGCCGCGCGATGATCGGGTACTCCCGCCCTTCCTCGTAGCGCGTGTAGTACCACCAGCCGTTCTTGCGCTCGGGCACGGTGGCGTCATCCTGCTTCACGCGGCCCACGATCTCGTCGTACAGCGCCTGCTGCGCGGACGCGGTGTGCGCGAGCATGGCGCGCTTGTAGGCGTTCTCGGCCTCCAGCCAGGCCAGCAGTTCCGGATCCTTGCGGCTGTCGTCGCGCATCCAGTAGTAGGGATCGACGCGGTCGCCGTTCGGCGAGCGGACCACATGCGGGACCTGCTTGGCGACCGGCGGCAGCGGGCGGCCGCTCGCATCGCGCCGGACTTCGCGCGGGTCGGCCTCGGCGCCGGCCGCGAACACCTGCTCCGGCTCGACACCATCGGCGAAGCGCGCGGCCGCGGCGTCGTCGACGGAAGCGCCGCGCTCTGCAGGGGTGGCGCAGCCGGCCAGCACGGCGGCCAGGGCCAGGGCGGCCCACCAGGGGCGGATCAGCTTCATCGACGTCGTCCAGTGCCGGGGGAAGCTCCGGATTCTAGCCCCTGCCGCGGGGAACGCCGCGTGTGCGACTCGTCACTGGCGGGTCCCGGCCCCGGCGAGCGCCCGCTCGTAACGCCAGGCGTCGGCGCCGTCCTCGTAGTAGCCCCTGCGGGCGCCGATCCGGCGGTAGCCGCGTGCCTCGTACAGCGCGATCGCGGCGGGGTTGTCCTGCCGCACCTCCAGGCGCAGGACCGTGCGGCCTCGGCGCCGGGCCACCTCTTCCGCGGCGTCCAGCAGGGCGGCGCCGATGCCGCGGCCGCGGGCGGCGGCATCGACCGCGATCGAGTACAGCCGCGCCACCCGGCTGGCCGCGCGCAGGAACACCACCGCGCTGCCGAGCACCGCGCCGCCTGTGCCCTCCGCGACCAGCACCACCGCCGAAGGGCTGCCGACATGCCGCCGGTATTGCCGCGCGCTGAGCCGGTCGGTGGCGAAACTGCGCTGCTCCAGGGCCGCCAGCGTGGCGACCTCGGAGCGGCGGGCGGGACGGATGGTGACACGGCGGCCGGACATGGCGGCACGCTAGCCGCCGGGCGACCGGCCGACAATGCCGTGGAAGGCGCCGGGCCCGCATGCGACACTCCGCGCCCGCATGCCCGACGACCCCCGCCCCCACCCCGCCGCACGCGCCGCCGCACCGGACGGCGTGCCATGAGCCGCCTCGTCATCGTGGTCGAGAAGGCGTCGGACTGGGGCTCGTTCTATCCGTCCGACAACGTGATCGCGGCGGTCGACTATCTCAAGGAGCCGATCGCCGGCGGCGACGACCAGGAGCGCACCCAGGTCATCAACCTGTGCCGCTCGTACAAGTACCTCGGCATCGGCTACTACGTCTCGCTGCTGGCGGAAGCGCGCGGGCATCGCGTCATCCCGTCGGTGCGCACCATCAACGACCTGCGGCGGCGCTCGATCTACGGCCTCGACATCGAGGACCTGAACCAGAAGCTCACGCGCTTCCTGCCCGCGGAAGGCCGCGACGCCACCGAATTCGGCCTCCTGGTGTACTTCGGCACCACCAGCTACGCCCCGCTGGCCGACCTCGCGCGCCAGGTGTTCGACATCTTCCCGAGCCCGATCATCAAGCTGGAGTTCGAGCGGCAGAAGGTGTGGCAGATCAACGCCATCAAGCCGGGCAGCCTGCACGCCCTGACCGACGCGCAGGAAGACGCGTTCGCGCAGGCGCTGGACGCGTTCAGCAAGAAGCTGTGGCGCACCCGCCGCGCGCGGCGCAAGTATCGCTACGACATCGCGATGCTGGTCGATCCCAACGAGGCGATGCCGCCGTCAAACAAGCGCGCGCTCAAGGCCTTCGTCGAGGCGGGCAAGGAAATCGGCATCGAGGTCGACCCGGTGGGCCGCCACGACTACCCGCGGCTGGCCGAGTACGACGGGCTGTTCATCCGCGAGACCACCGCGCTCGACAACCACACCTACCGGTTCGCGATCAAGGCGGAGAAGGAAGGCATGGTGGTGATCGACGACCCGACCTCGATCCTGCGCTGCACCAACAAGATCTACCTCGCCGACCTCCTGAAGTCGCGCAAGCTGCCGACGCCGCGCACCGAGATCCTGTTCCGCGACGAGCCGAAGCGGCTGGCCGACCTGCCCGAGCGGCTGGGCTTCCCGATCGTGCTGAAGATCCCGGACGGGTCCTTCTCGCGCGGCATCGTCAAGGTGGAGGACCCGGCCTCGCTCAAGCGCGAGGCCGAGGCGCTGTTCCAGAACACCTCGCTGCTGATCGCGCAGGAGTTCCTCTACACCGAGTTCGACTGGCGCATTGGCGTGCTCGACGGCGAGCCGCTGTATGCCTGCCAGTACTTCATGTCGCGCGGCCACTGGCAGATCTACGACCATGCCGCCGACAAGGCCAAGGCGCGTTCCGGCGGCTTCAAGACCCTGCCGGTGCGGGAAGCCCCCTCCGAGGTGGTCAAGCTGGCGCTGCGCGCCACCGGCCAGATCGGCGATGGCCTGTACGGGGTGGACATCAAGCAGGCGAAGGAGCGGCCGGTGATCATCGAGGTCAACGACAACCCCTCGATCGACGCCGGCATCGAGGACGCCTACCTTGGCGAGGACCTGTACCGGCGGATCATGGACGAGTTCCTGCGCCGCATGGAGCGGCAGCGGCTCGGCATCACCCGCTGACCGCGCGACGCGCGGCCGGCCGCGCGATCCGCCGCGCCTGGCCGCGCCAGGTGCGCCGCCGCAGGGCGCGGCGCGAGCGCGACACCCAGGCGGCGCTGGCGCGGAACCCGTCCAGCGCCTCGACCTGGGCCAGCACCAGCAGCGGCGCGACCAGCAGCCAGAACGGCAGCCAGCCCAGCCACTCGGCCGCGCCGCGCGCCGCCGGCACGAAGGCGAGCAGCACCAGCCCGGCGGCCAGCCACGCTCGGCAGGTGGCGGTGGCGAAGCGGCGTGCGGGTTCGGACAGGATCGCGGCGGGGACGGGCATGGCGGGACTCCAGGTCGACGGTCGGCGCAGCCTCGCCGCGCGCCGTCTCGGATCCTGAGAATTCCCGCCCGCGCTCAGCCGCGTGCCAGCCGCGCCTCGAACTTGTCGAGCGCGCGGGTGGCGCGGGCGCGGCCGAGTTCGATCATTTCCGCCGCGCGGTAGAACTCGTAGAAGGCCGCCGCGTTGCGCGGGATGCGGATCACGATCTCGGGCGTGTGGGTGGCGAGCTTCATGCGCGTGATCGCGCCCTGCATGGTCTCCAGCGAGCGCGACAGCAGGTCGCGCCAGCTCGGCTCGACCGGCTCGGGCTGCGCGGCGCCGCGGTCGAACAGTCCTTCGATGAACTGCGCCATGCGCGCGCGAAGGTCGCCGGGCGCGGGTTCGGCCGCGGCTGGCGCCGGCGCCACCGGCGGGGCGGGCTCGAGCGCGCGCCGGCGCAGCCGCTCGTCCGGCGCATTGACGTCGACCGCGATCGTGAGGTCGGTGATCGCGTGCAGCACGGCCGAGACCGGCAGCGGATTGAGCAGGCCGCCATCGACCAGCGTATGGCCGTCGCGGCGCACCGGCGTGAACAGGCTCGGGATCGCGATCGAGGCGCGGATCGCATCGAACAAGGGCCCGCGCGAGAGCCAGACCTCGCGTTCGAGGTCGATGTCGGTGGCGACCGCGGTATAGGCGACCGGCAGGTCCTCGATCATCGCCTCGCCGACCAGGCCGCGCAGCGCGGCGATCACGCGCTCGCCGCGGATGAAGCCGCTCGGCGACAGCGTCCAGTCGACCAGGCGCAGCACGTCGAGCTTCTGCAGCGCGCAGGCCCACGCCTTGTAGTCGTCCAGGCGGCCCGCGGCGTGGATGCCGCCGACCAGCGCACCCATCGACGAGCCCGCGATCGCCACCACCCGGTAGCCGCGCTCGCGCAGGACCTCGATCACGCCGATGTGGGCGAGCCCGCGCGCACCGCCCGAGCCGAGCACCAGCGCCACCGTCGGACCGGCGGCGCCGCGGGGCGCCGGTGCGTTCACGGCGACGATGCCTCGTACTGGCCGAGCGCGAGGCGCAGCAGGATCTTGGCTTCCTCGCGCAGCGCGGGCGGCGCGGTGACCTCGGCATCGGGCCCGTAGCGCAGCACGTCCATCAGCAGTTCGCGCGCGTTCGAATACGGCACGCGCAGCTCGTAGCGGCCGTCGGCGAGGAACCGACCCTCCTGCCGCGAGTGCCAGTACTCGTCCGCCACCCAGCGCGCGGCGCGCGGCGAGAACAGCAGCGTCGCCCAGGCCTTGGGCGGCCCGGCAAAGATGCCGTAGGAGCCGGCGAGGTGGGTGTCCAGCTCGGCCTCGGCGACGTCGCTGGCGGCGGTTTCCAGCACCTGCGGCTGCGCGATGCGGTCGACCGCGAAGCTGCGCAGCGCCTTGCGGTCGTGGTCGTAGGCGTCGAGGTACCAGTTCTCCCGGTAGTGGGTCAGGCGCTGCGGCGACACGCTGCGCTGACCCTCGCTGCCGGACGTGCGCGCGCGATAGCGGAAGGCCAGCTGGCGCCGCTCGAGCACCGCCGAGGCGACGATCCGGAACACGCCCTCGTCGAGCTTGCGGATGCCGCTGCCGGTGACGCGGATGCGCGCCAGTTCGTAGCGCTTGCCGCCCTCGGCGGTGGACAACAGCCGCTCGATCCGCTGCCGCAGCGGCGCCAGCGCCGAGGACAGCACGCCGGGACCGGTGCGCTCGAGCATCTGGTGCACGGCGAGCAGGGCGTGCAGCTCCTCGCTGCTGAGCCACAGGCCGGGCAGCTCGAAGCGCTCGGCCTCGTCGCGCGCGTAGCCGAACGCATGGTGGTCGGGATCGGTGTCGATCGGCGCGCCCAGCGCGTCGCGCAGGAAGGCGATGTCCCGGTACAGCGTGGCCCGCGAGCAGCGCAGGTCGTCCTTCAGCCGGTCGAACGGCACCGGGTAGCGCGCCGTGTTGAGGATCCGGTGCAGGGTGAGGATGCGTTCATAGCGGTCCATGCCGCCGATCCTGCCACGTCCGGGGGTCACCCGTGGTAGCCGACCCGCAGGAAGGTTTCGCCGCGGGTGTCGACGCGGGTGTTGGCGCTGGCGAGATGGTGCAGCGAGATCGACCCGCGGCGTCCGCGCCAGCCGATCCCGGTCATGAACTGGAACGGCCCGGACAACACGGGATGATCGCCACCGGTGTCGGCCAGCGCGACGCCGGCGCTTCGGTCCGGCGCCCTCCTCCGGATCGGCTGCGACCCGATATCCTTGCGCCATGACCGACAAGCCGCTCGACCTGCACCGCCCCACCGGCGACGAGGTCAAGACCACGACCCGCGACCTGCGCGCGCGCCGGTGTGGGCGAGCCGGACTTTCGCGCGGCACTGCCGCGCGCCGGCGAGCGCCCGCGCAGGGATGCGCGGGCCGGGCAGGCCGCGCCAGGGATGGCAGGCACGCGCCATGACCGACAAGCCGCTCGACCTGCACCGCCCCACCGGCGACGAGGTCAAGACCACGACCTGCTACATGTGCGCGTGCCGGTGCGGCATCCGCGTCCACCTGCGCAACGGTCGGGTCACGTACATCGACGGCAACCCTGCGCATCCGGTCAACCGCGGGGTGATCTGCGCCAAAGGCTCGGCCGGCATCGAGCAGCATGGCTCGCCGGCCCGCCTGCGCTCGCCGCTGCTGCGCGTGGGCGAGCGCGGCGCGGGCGAGTTCAAGGAGATCGGCTGGGACGAGGCGCTGGCGCTCGCGGCCCGGTGGCTGGGCGACATCCGCGCGCGCAATCCGGACGAACTCGCCTTCTTCACCGGCCGCGACCAGTCGCAGGCGCTGACCGGCTGGTGGGCGCAGCAGTTCGGCACGGTCAACTATGCGGCGCACGGCGGCTTCTGCTCGGTGAACATGGCGGCCGCCGGCATGTACACCCTGGGCAGCGCCTTCTGGGAGTTCGGCGAGCCCGACTGGGAACACACGCGCTACCTGATGCTGTGGGGCGTCGCCGAGGACCACGACTCCAACCCGATCAAGCTCGGCCTCGGGCGCCTCAAGGGGCGCGGCGCCAAGGTGGTCGCGATCAACCCGGTGCGTACCGGTTATGCGGCGATCGCCGACGAATGGATCGGCATCCGCCCGGGCACCGATGGCCTGCTGGCGGGTGCGCTGGTCCACGAGCTGCTGCATGCCGACCGGGTCGACCTCGACTACCTCGTGCGCTACAGCAACGCGCACTGGCTGGTGGTCGACGATCTCGACGGCGCCGACGACGGCCTGTTTGCCCGCGACGCCGAGGGCCATCCCCTGTGCGCCACCCGCGAGGGCATCGTGCGCGCCGATCTGGCGGGCATTGCGCCGCGCGTGGTGGGCGAGGTCACCCTGGCGGACGGGCGTCGCGCCGCCCCCGCATTCCAGCGCCTCGCCGAACGCTTCCTCGATGCCGCTTGGTCGCCCGACGCGGTGGCGGACCGCTGCGGCGTGGCGGCGGGCACCATCCGCCGGCTCGCGCGCGAGCTCGCGGCCGCCGCGTTCGACGATCCGATCCGGCTGCCCGTCGCATGGACCGACGTGCACGGGCGCCGCCACGACGAGATGGTCGGCCGCGCGGTGTCGATGCACGCCATGCGCGGGATCTCGGCGCACAGCAACGGGTTCCAGACCTGCCGCCTGCTGCACGTGCTGCAACTGCTGCTCGGCGCGATCGAAACGCCGGGTTCGTTCCGCTTCCAGCCGCCGTATCCCAAGGGCATCCCGCCCCACAACCGTCCCGGCAAGTCGAGGCAACCCAATGGCGCGCTCGACGCCGCACCCCTGGGTTTCCCGCAGTCGCCGGACGACCTGCTGGTCGACGCCGACGGTCGCCCGCGGCGGATCGACAAGGCGTTCTCCTGGGAGTACCCGCTCGCGGTCCACGGCATGCTGCACACCGTGGTGCGCAATGCGCATGCCGGCGACCCGTATCGCATCGACACGCTGTTGATGTTCATGGCCAACATGGCCTGGAACTCGGCGATGGCGACGGGCGAGACGATGCGCATGCTGACCGACCGCGACCCCGCGACCGGCGAGTACCGCATCCCGCGGATCATCTACTCCGACGCCTACGCCTCGGAGATGGTCGCCTACGCGGACCTGGTGCTGCCGGACACGACCTACCTCGAACGGCACGACGCGATCTCGCTGCTCGATCGTCCCATCTCCGATGCCGATGCGGCGATCGACGGCATCCGGCGCCCGGTGGTGGCGCCGGATCGCGACGTCCGCCCGTTCCAGGACGTGCTGCTGGACCTCGGTGCGCGGCTGGGGCTGCCCGGCATGGTGCACGACGACGGACGACCGCGGTTCCCCGGCGGTTTCCCGCAGTACATGGTCGAGCACCAGCGCGCACCCGGCATCGGCCTGTTGGCGGGATGGCGCGGCGCCGACGGCGCGGCGAGCGGCAAGGGCGATCCGAATCCGCGCCAACTGGCGGCCTACGCGGGCAACGGCTGCTTCTTCCGCGCCGAGGTGCCGCCGGCGGGCCGCTACTTCAAGATGGCCAACCGGGACTATCTCGGCTGGGCGCAGTCGATGGGATTCGTCGGCGGCACGCAGCCGCAGGTGCTCGCGCTGTACGCCGAACCGCTGCAACGCTTCCGCCTCGCCGCGCGCGGGCACGGGAACCGCCAGCCGCCGGACAAGGACCGCGCGCGCATCGCCCAGCACTTCGATCCGCTGCCCGACTGGCAGGCGCCGTTCGAGGGGGCCGCGCTGCAGCCCGGGGCGTATCCGCTGGCGGCGATCACCCAGCGCCCGATGTTCATGTACCACGCCTGGGGCTCGCAGAACCGCTGGCTGCGGCAGATCGCGGCGCGCAATGTGCTCTACATCCATCCGGCGACCGCCGCCGCGCACAGCTTGGCCGATGGCGACTGGGCGGAGCTGCGCTCGCATGCCGGCTGCATCCTGGTGCCGGTGCGCCTGCATGGCGCGGTGGAGGCCGGCACCGTGTGGACATGGAATGCGATCGGCAAGCGCCGCGGCACGTGGGGCCTGCACCGCGATGCCCCCGAGGGCCGGCGCGGGTTCCTGCTCAACCACCTGATCTCGGACCTGCTGCCCGCCGGGCACGCCGGCGACTACGCCAATGCCGACCCGATCACCGGCCAGGCGGCGTGGTACGACCTGCGGGTCGCGCTGCGTCGCGTCGAGCCGCCGAGTGGCGGCGACAGCCTGCCGCAGTTCGCACCGCTGCCCGTGCCGCGCCGTTGACGCGGCGCCCCGAGCCGCTACGCTGGCGCGATGAAGCACTGGCCCTTGTTGCTCGGACTGTCGCTTACCGCGCTCGGCGGCTGGCTGTGGATCGATCCGCCGAGCCTGCCCCGGGAACGGGAACTGCTGCGCATCGGCGACTGGCGCGCGAGCTCGGAAGGCCGCGAGCGCCTGCCCGGCTGGATCGCGCCCCTGGTCGTCGGGTTCGGCGCGGGGTTGCTGGTGTTCGGCCTCGTGCGGCGCCGCTGAAGACATGACCGCGCTGCCTCTGCCGTCGCCGCGCAAGCTGGGCCTGGTGATCGACCTCGACACCTGCGTCGGCTGCCACGCCTGCGCCGTCGCGTGCAAGGAGTGGAACGAACAGGGCGCCTTCGGGCCGCTGCCGGACCAGGATCCGTACGGTGCCGAACCGCTCGGCGTATGGTTCAACCGCGTGCACACGTACGAGGTGGCGGCCGGCAATCCATTGCCTCCGCCGACGCCCGCGCGAGCCATCGCACCCGCCGCATCGGCTGCCGCCGCTGCCCCGGCGCAGGGCATGACGGTGCATTTTCCCCGCTCCTGCCTGCACTGCGAGGATGCGGCGTGCGTGACGGTCTGCCCCACCGGCGCGAGCTACAAGCGCGCGTCCGACGGGATCGTGCTGGTCGACGAGGACAAGTGCATCGGCTGCAAGCTGTGCGCCTGGGCCTGCCCCTATGGCGCCCGCGAGTACAGCGAGGTGCGCGGGGTGATGCAGAAGTGCACGCTGTGCGTCGATCGGATCTACAACGAAAGCCTCGACCCGGCCGATCGGCAGCCGGCCTGCGTGCTCGCCTGCCCGACGCGCGCCCGCCACTTCGGCGACCTCGGTGATCCCGGGTCGGAGGTGTCGCGACTGGTCGCGGCGCGCGAGGGCTATGCACCGCTGCCCGAGCTGGGCTATCGGCCGGTGAACCGCTACCTGCCACCGCGGCCCCGGCGCGATGGCGCCGCCGCGGCGGATCCGGCCGCCGAACGCTTCGATGCCTCGCGCCTGCCGCCGCTGCTGCGCTGGGCCGATCGATTGCTGTCGCGCTGAGCCGCGCCGACGATGCATCCCGCACTGTCGGTCGTCGTCTTCACCACGCTGTCGGGCGCGGGGCTCGGCGTGCTGTTCTTGGCGGCGCTGCTGCAGTCGCTGGCGCCTTTGCCGCTGTCGCGCGAACTCGCGGTGGCGCCGGTGGCGGTCGGCGCCGCTTTGCTGGTCGCCGGACTCGGCAGCGCCTTCTTTCACCTCGGTCGACCGGGGCGTGCCTGGCGCGCATTCTCGCAGTGGCGCACCTCGTGGCTGTCGCGCGAGGCGGTCGCCGCGACGGCGACCCTCGGCGCAGGCGCGGCGATGGCCGCGTGCATGTGGATCGCTCCCGGGGGAACGGGTGCGACGACGGCGGCGATCATCCTCGCCGGCTGCAGCGTCGCGACCGTCTACGCCACCGCGTGCATCTACACGAGCCTGCGCACGATCCCGGCCTGGCACAACGCGTGGGTCGCGCCGACGTTCCTGCTGGCTGCCGGGCTGTCGGGTGCGGCGGTGTTTTGGCTGCTGCTGTCGTTCGCGTTCTGGCGACCGGGTCGTGCGGAAGGCCTGGTGTTCGCCCTCGCCGCCGTGGGCTTCGCCCTGGCCAAGGTCGGTTACTGGCGACATATCGACCGCCACGGCGCCAAGCTGGACACGGGCGCGGTGACCGGCCTTGCCCGATTCGGCAGCGTGCGCCCGGCGGAGGCACCCCACACCGAGGCCAATTTCCTGCTGCGCGAAATGGGCTTCGTCCTCGCGCGCCGCCATGCCCGGCGCCTGCGGCCATGTGCCGTCGTGCTTTGCGGCGTGGCGCCGGCGGTCGGTGGCCTGCTGGCGTTCGCCGGTCTCGGCGGTACCGCGGTGGCTGCCACCGCCACACTGTCGTTGCTGGCGGGCCTGCTGGTGGAGCGCTGGCTGTTCTTCGCACAGGCGCGGCACGTGGTCGTGGCGTACTACCGCTGAGTCGGCTGCTGTTCATCGGCACGGGTCGATGGGCCCCTAAACTGCACGCCGCGCAACAACCACCCCAGGAGAAAACCATGAAGAGAACCACCCCTGCCCTGCTGCTGCTCGCGCTCGCGCCGCTGTCCGCGCATGCGGACGGCTGGACCGGTACCGGCGAACTCGGACTCGCGCTGGCGCGCGGCAACGCCGAGAGCGACACCGTCAACGCCAAGGTCGAGCTCAAGCAGGAAGACGAGCGCTGGCTGTACCAGGTCGACGCCGCGGCGCTGCGCGCGAGCGGCGAAGTCGACGTGGTGCTGGACGACGGCAGCATCGGGCGCGACAAGGTCACCAACGCCAGCCGTTGGCAGCTCGGCGGCAAGGCCGGCTACAAGTACACCGACAGGATGTACTTCTTCGGTTCAGCGCGCTACGACAACGACGACTTCGCGCCCTACGAGTGGCAGGCCATCGTGTCCGTCGGCGTCGGCTACAAATTCGTCGAGGACGATCGCACCAAGTTCACCGGCGAAGTCGGTCCGGGTTGGCGCCGCACCCAGCCGATCGACCAACTGGTCGCGACGCCGGCTCCGCCGCGGCTGGTCGAACAGGACGCCGAAAGCGATGCCGTGCTGCGCGGCACGCTGTCCTACGAGCACAAGCTGACCGACACGACGACGATCGTCGACGCCTTCCTCGTCGAGTCCGGCAGCGACAACACCTTCATCCAGAACGACCTGGGCGTGCAGGTGCAGATGAGCGAGCGGCTCGCGCTGAAGGCGGGCCTGTAGGTCCGCCACAACACCGACGCACCGGCCGGCGTGGACAAGACCGATACGCTGCTGACCACCAACATCGTGGTCGGTTTTTGACGCGACCGCGCGGGCGTCAGCGCTGCTGGCGCCCGCGCAGCACCTGTTCCGCCCCGCGGGCGAGCAGTTCCCGGGCCACGCGCTGGCCCAGGGCGTCGGCGTGGTCGATCTCGTCCGCGCCCTCGGCACGGATCAGGATTCCCGCGTCCGGGTCGCCGACCAGCCCATGCAGGGTCAGGCGGCCATGGTCGAGCGAGGCATGGCCTGCGATGGGAACGTCGCAACTGCCCTGCAGGATGCGGTTCATCGCGCGCTCCGCCGTCACGCAGATCGTGGTTTCGTGGTCGGCCAGCGGAGTGACCGCGGCGAGCGCTTCGGCATCGCCCGCGCGGACTTCGATGCCGATCGCGCCCTGCGCCACCGCAGGCAACCACTGCGGCGCGGGCAGTCGTGCGCGGATGCGATCACCCATGCCGAGCCGCTCGAGGCCGGCACAGGCCAGGATGATGGCATCGAACTCACCGGCATCGAGTTTCGCGAGCCGCGTGTTCACGTTGCCGCGCAGGTCTTCAACCTGCAGGTCGGGCCGAAGGGCACGAAGCAGGGAGCGGCGGCGCAGGGAGGACGTGCCCACGCGCGCACCCGCCGGCAAGGCTTCCAGGCCTGCATGGCGGTTGGACACGAAGGCGTCGAGCGGATCGGCGCGCTCGAGGACCGCCCCGATGGCGAAGCCGTCTTCGAGCTGCATCGGCACGTCCTTCATTGAGTGCACGGCGATGTCGGCCTCGCCGCGCTGCATGGCGACCTCGAGTTCCTTCAGGAACAGTCCCTTGCCACCGATTTCGGCGAGCGGCCGGTCGAGGATGCGGTCGCCGCGGGTGGTCATGGGCACGAGTTCGACGGCGCGTTCGGGATGCAGCTGGCGCAATCGCGCGGCGACATGTTCGGCTTGCCAGAGGGCGAGGGCGCTCTTGCGGGTGGCGATTCTCAGTGGCGGCATGCGGCTTCAGATCTCCCGAACCAGCTTGCGCAACGCCGGCAGGTTGCGGCGGCTGACCTCGAGCGGCGCCGCAGCCCCGCGGACCTCGGCGAGCACGCGTCCGTCGGGCAAGCGCTGCAGGCCGGAGATGCGCTCCATCGACAGCAGGCAGTTGCGGTGGATGCGCACGAACCGGTCGCCTAATTCCTCCTCGAGCGCGCGCAGCGACTCCTCGATCAGGACTTCGCCGCCGGTCCAGTGGACGACCACGTATTTGTCCTCGGCGAGGAAGTACAGGATGTCCTCCACCGGGACGAGGCGCAGGTTGCCGCGGATCCGGGCGCACACGTGGGTCCGGCGCGGCTTGTCGGGCATCCGGTCGGAGACCTCGCGCAGGCGATCGCTGGCGAAGCGGCGCGCGCGCTCGAGCGCCGTCGCGAGCCGGTCCTTGCGCACCGGTTTGACGATGTAGTCGATCGCGCTGGCGTCGAACGCGGCGAGGGCATGCTCGTCGTGGGCCGTGCAGAAGACGATGGCGGGCGGGCGCGGCAGTTGCGCGATGTGTCGTGCGGCCTCGAGGCCATCCATCGCCGGCATCTGGACGTCGAGCAGGATGCAGTCGGGCTCGCGCTCCTCCGACAGGAGGATCGCCTCGCGCCCATCGGAAGCCACGCCGATGACCTCGTGGCCGCCGAGGTCCTGCAGCAGCAAGGTGAGGCGTTCGCGTGCGAGCGGCTCGTCGTCGGCGATCAGGACTCTCATGGCATCGGCAGTCGAAGGCGCACCGCATAGTAGTCGGCGCCTTCGTCCACTTCCATATGGGCTCGGCCGTCGAAGTGGAAGGCCAGGCGGCGGCGGACGTTGTCCAGCGCCGTGCCGCTGCCCCGGCTGGGGCGGCGGGTGCGTGGCGTCGGGTTGCGGATGTCGATCTGCACCGTGCCCGCCTCGGCGTGGGTGCGGAAGGTGATCTCACCGCCCTCCGGCAGCGGCTCGACGCCATGGACGACGGCGTTTTCGACCAGCGGCTGGAGCAGTAGGGCAGGCACGGCAAGGTCGGGCGGATCGTCGGCATCGATCGAGAGCCGCAGCCGGTCGCCGAGCCGGAGTTTCTCGATGGCGAGGTAGCGACGCGCGAGATCGATTTCCTCCGCGAGCGTGGTCGGGCGCTGCTCATCGCGCAGTGCGGACCGGAACAGGTCGCTGAGGTCCTCGACCGCGGATTCGGCGTCTCGGGGTCGGGTGCGGATGAGGGCGGCGATCGTGTTCATGCTGTTGAACAGGAAGTGCGGCCTGATGCGTGCCTGCAGGGCATCGAACTGGGCGCGCGCGCTGGCAGCGACGCCCTGCCGCCATTGCGCCGCGACATAGGCATAACGGAGTGCGGCAGCAGCAACCAGCAGCGCCATCGCGGCGCTGCTCGTTGCGAATGCCGCGGCGCTTGCGCCCGGCGGCATCGCATGCAGGCCGAGAAGGGTGTTGAGCCACGCGGCGACGGCGGCCGCGACGAGGGTGAGGCCGGTCACGCATGAGAGGATCAGGGCGCTGGCCAGCACGGTCAGCATGCGGGCGAGCCAGGGGCGCAACAGGCAAAGCGCGGCCAGGTTGACCACGCACAGCCACTGGACATAGACGGTGCCGAGCCCCAACTGCGAGAAATTCGGTGGCCAGCGTCCGAGTGGCGCCAGCAGCAGGAACAACAGGATCACCTGCGCCAGCATTGCGCTCCAGAGCAGCACCGGCGCACGGCAGAATTCGGGGATCCAGGAGTCGCCCGGGCGCGGCTGGCGGCGGCGATCAGCCATGCCGGCCGCCTGGGAGGCGCTGCGATTCACGCCGGGATGGGTGATTGATCATGCTTGCGAAGCGTAGCCGCAAAGTCCCCTCCGCCAGTATCGGCAACCACCCGACCGATGCCAAACCTCGCCGCGCGCTCGAAAGCAGCCAAGCTGCGCATCGCAGGTGAATGGCTTGCGGAAACCCAGAACGAATTGAGCCACAGAAAAAACAAAACCCCCAGATGTGGGTCTGGGGGTTTTGGGTGAAAGGTCCCTGGCGGTGACCTACTCTTGCATGGCTTAAGCCACACTACCATTGGCGCGGGTGCGTTTCACTG
>JAJTHZ010000114.1 GCA_021299185.1 Lysobacteraceae bacterium
CAGGTGCGGCAATGCGGGTGCAGCGGTGGTAGCGTTGCGCATGGCGTGCTCTCCTCGGCGCTTGCTGGCGCCGCGTCTTGGTTGGTCCCAAGCTGGAGACTACGCCTCTTCCGAATTTCCACCACCTGCGCTACACCACCCTGCGGGAAGAAGTGCTTCGGAAGCGTCACGAATCCGTTGTACTGCCAATCCCACGCGTAGCGGCCGGCAGCGAAGACGCACGCTACCCGCTCGTCTACGCTCATGCGCGGCTCATCGCCGAGCAATGCCCGGAAACGGCGGCGCTGCTGCTCCGAGCGCGCCTCGTCGATCCGAGCGATTAGCGCATTGGTGAGGAGCGACCGCCGATACACCAGCTCACCGAGGGTGAGACCACGATCCTCCAGCAGGTACCGCACCGCCCCGGAAAGCCAAGCGCCAAGTTGATCAGGATCGATGTCAGGCGACGAAAGCCGCCGCTCCAGCCCCCACAGCAGCTCTTCGACCGTCGGGGTCTGGCGGAGATTGAACAGCCCCAACTGACCCTCCAGCCGAGATACGGCATCGAGACGCAGTTTTCCGACCTCGCTCAACCGCAGACTCGCCCGCTGCAGCACCTCCACCTCCCGCGGAAACACCTTCTCGTCGAGGCGGGCGTCGACGTCGGCCAGCGATACCGTTCCTTCGAGTGGCGGCGCCTCACCCAGCTCGCAAACCCAGTCGTCCTGCGCCCACGCCAGCAGCGGAACGGTGAACCGCTCACCCCGCTCCGAGGGGGTCAGAACAGTCGCTTCTGGCGGCGCTGCCAGCCGCGCGAACGCATGTTCCAGTGCGGTCACCGTGTCCGCGTCCGAGACTGCTTCCTTGAGGACCTTCTGGTCTCGGGCACTCCATTCGCCCCGCAACGTCAGGCTGCCCGTCTCCGGCGAGATCTCCAGGCGACTATCGATGCGTTGGCGCGTTGAATCCGGAAGCGCCGTCAGGTCCGGGACGACCACCCGTCCGTTCTGAACGGGCAACGGAGCGGTCACGCTGGCTTGACCACGGAACAGGTCTGCACCCTCCGGGTCGGCGGGTGCGCTGCGGATCAGCTCCTCGGCATCCTGCCGCTCGAATCCCGCGCGAACCAGGCCGTCCTTCAAGGCGGCAGCCACGTCACCAATTCTCTCGGAAACGGCGAACGCGTAAGCACGGTTGAGGGTTTCGTGCTGCTTGCGGGTGACGCGCGGCATCCGCAGCACGCGGCCGAGAATCTGCTCCAGGGCCACTTCGGTGCTGCTGCCTCGAAAGCTCATCAACACATAGGCCGCCGGCCAATCCCAACCCTCCCGCAGCTTGTCCGCCGTGATGACGAAACGCAGCGTCGCAGCGTCCGCGTCCGACAGCTCATCGACCCCCGTGGCGGACCGCGCAATCTGCTCCGCCGGAACACCGAACTGCTCGATGAGGGCGGCCCGCACGCGATCGACGACCATGGCGTCGGGGTTGTCGCGCTGCTGGCGCTCCGCCTGCAAAAGCATGATCGGGCGCAGCACTTCTCCCTTGGCGACACGCTCTGCATCCGCGTCCCGCTGCAGCCGGTCCAGTTGGCCGATCGCCTCGCGCAGACAGATTCGCCAGTCCGGGTGGACGGCCATCTCCACCGGCAGCTTGATCATGTCTTCGCTCTGCAGCGTCGACGCGGAGATCGACACCAGCACATTGGACGGCTGGTGCATACGATCCGGCGTGGCGGTCATCTCGAGCACCACACTCGGCATGAGCCGCGCCAGTGTGTCGAAAGCGAGTGCGGTACCCTGGTTGTGTGCTTCATCCACGACGATGAACGGCCGACGCAGCGCCAGCGCGTCCACCAGCGACCAGCTTGGCTGCTCCACGCCCTTGAAGTGCTCCATCAGGGAACCGTTGGGTCGGTAGACCGCCAGTCGCTCGGTCTCTGCTTGCTTGAAGGCCTGCATGGTGGCCACGATGATCGTGTCGTGGCTGTCGAGCACGGCCGGTGAGACGCTGAGCGCTTCGTCGATATCGAGGACCGCAATGTCGCCGAACAGTGTGCGCAGTTCATCATGCAGGAGTTCGCCGGGCGTCCGCAGCACGCGCAGCGTCTGGCTGCGGATGGCCTCCGTCGGCACCAGCCAGACGGTCAGGCTGTGCTCGACGGCCAGCGCGGCGCGCTTCACTCGCGCAATCGCATGACCGCCGATGACTGTCTTACCGCCACCGGTCGGTACGCGTACACAGACCACGGGGACATCATCCTCGGCGAAGGCCACTGGCGCGCGGTAGGGAATCCGGAAACCAAACGTCGCGTATGTGCACGACTCGAAGGCTCGGGCACTGGCATCCCGGCGCTCGGGCGCCGCTTCGGCCTCCGCACGCCACGCGCGCAGGAACTCTTCGAAGTGTTTGAGAACCGATATCTGGTAGTCCTTGAGGCTCACGGCTTCCGCTCCTTGCCGCCCGGCTCGCTTCGCTTCCCACGCGCCTTTCCCGACGCCGGCAAGGCTCGGGTTGCCGCTTCGAACGCCTCGTCTACCGGCCGGCGCAGAGCCGCCTGTTGGCGCCGGTGCTCCTCATACTGCTGTTCGGCATGGCGGACCGCGTCCTCGTGAGTGACCTTCCCCGCGTGGGTCAGCACCTCGCGTCCGCCGAGCCTGAGGAAGTCGTCGAGCTTGGCGATCCAGTCGGCCATGGTCATGGGGCGACGGTTCAAGGCCTGCAACTCGGCGAACTCCAGGTAGGCCGTAACGATCCGGTTCAGTGCTTCCAGTTCGTCAGCTTCGAGGTAGTTCTTCGCAACGGCCACGTCCTGCTTGCGCGGCGTGCTGCCGCTCCAACTCGTGAGTCCGGCATTGGCCTTGGTCGCATCGGCCCAGGCGCGCACGACCTCTGCCGCAGTATGCCCGTGCGCCGCCCAGTGCATCTTGTTCTGCACGGTCTGGAAGAAGCGCTGGCTCGCCTCCGCACTGGGGTCGTAATCGATGCTGGTGGCGTAGATGTCCAGCACCTTGCGCCAGAACAGGCGTTCGGACGACCGGATGTCGCGAATGCGCGCCAGCAGCTCGTCGAAGTAGCCATCGCTGGGGCCGCGCTTGAGCCGCTCGTCGTCCATGGCGAAGCCCTTGACCAGGTACTCGGCCAGGCGCTCGGTCGCCCACTGCCGAAACTGAGCGCCGCGCGGCGATCGAACCCGGTAGCCGACGGCCAGAACCGCATCGAGGCTGTAGTGCTCGACGATCCGTCGAACTTCTCGGCCGCCCTCCGATTGAACTATCCGGAATTTCCGGACAGTTCGTTCAGGTTCCAGCTCAGCGTCTTCGTAGATCCCCAAGAGGTGCTCGCTAATGGTCTTTACCGACACGTCGTAGAGCGCCGCAAGCTGCCTTTGGGACAGCCAGACCGAATCGCCCGAAAGCCGCACTTCGACCCGGGTGCGGTCATCCTGCCCGCGATACAGCAGCAGTTCGGCGGTCGGCGGCGGGCTTTCGTCCTCAGCGCTCATGGAGCCACCCGCAGGTGGTACGGCAGCTGCTTGAACACGACCCCTAGTTTCCGCAGGCGATCGGCCCCGATCGCGCAGCGTGCGCCATAGACCACCTTCGGGCCCGCGTGGATGGGAAGGTGTTCGAGCAACGGCGTGGTCAGGACGTTTCCGCCATCGATCGATCGATCCTTGAGGATGCCGTTGTAAAGCAAATAGACCGCGCGCCCGTCGTGCACCCCTAGCAGCGGGCTCGCGGTGTCCGCCGCCCGGCGTTTGGCACGGCCGGCCGCAAGGCCCATTCCTGTCTCGATGAACCAGACGAAGCGCGCCAACTCGGCGAAGCGGACTTCGCCACCGATGTGGCCACGGGAATCAAACAGGGGATTGCCGAGAGTGCAGTACTGGAATCCGCCGCCTAGGCCAGGAACATGCTCACCCTTCGTGTTCGTGTAGCCTTGCACAACGCGCCTGACGCGCTCGGCGGCGATGTTTCTCGCGATGCCGTCGTCCATCTCGACCAGGATGAAGCGACGATTGCCGCCGTCCTCAGCGTTCTGCTTCAGCACGGCGTGGGCGGTGGTGCCAGACCCGGCGAAGCTGTCTAGTATCAGCGAATCCTTGTCACTAGCGATCTGCAGAATCCTCTTGATCAGGCGGGTTGGCTTGGGAGTATCGAACTCTCCCGTTGCGCCGAGAACGTCCGCAACTTCTGCAGTCGCCTCTCGCGTCGTTCCCGCGTCTGCCGAGAACCAAATTGATTCGGGGACGCGCCCTTCTTGGTCAGCCAAGTAGATTTTGCGGATGATCCTCCCAAAATCTTGTGAGAAAACAATCTTCCCTTCGCCAAGCTCACGCTCGAAAGTCTCGCGACTGAACCTCCAACCCTTCTGAGGGTGCGTTATGACATGACCGTTAGGCGCAGTGATGTCGTACATTAAATTGGGGCGCACCAGTGCATTTCGAACATCGCCTGCACGCCAAGGTCCGCGCGGGTCGTTATCTGGATTCGAATAGTTAATGTTGTGCTCTTCGGTGCGTGCCAAATCACCAAGCTGGAAAGACCGCCGTCGATACACAAGCGTGTGGTTGTGATGAATCGACAGCTTGCCGCTGTATCCCTTCGCTTGAACACTGTGCTGCCAAACGACATCGCCAACGAACGTGCAAGCCCCGAAGACTTCGTCCATCAGAAGCCGTAGATTCGCAACTTCGTTGTCGTCGATAGACACGAAGATCGCACCGTCTTCGCGCAGAAACTGCTTCAGCAGCATCAGTCGCGGATACATCATGCAAAGCCACCGATCGTGGCGATCCAGGGTCTCGCCCTCCTTACCCACAACTTCGCCCAGCCAGCGCCGGATTTCCGGACTGTTGACGTTGTCATTGTAGGCCCAGCCCTCGTTTCCGGTGCTATACGGCGGGTCGATGTAGATGCACTTCACCTGCCCGGCGTAGCGCGGTAGCAGCGCCTTGAGTGCCAGCAGGTTGTCGCCCTGCACGATCAGGTTGCCGCTGTCCGCGTCGCCGCAGGACAGCGCCGGCACCGGCTCCAAGAGTCGGAACGCCACCTCGGTGTGATGCCGGACCACGGCGTCCTTTCAGATCCAGTTCAAGCTCGGCATGCGGTCGAGTCCATTGGGCTACGGCAGTTCATGGGGCGGATTCGGTATCGATGGCATTCAATGCGTCGAGGCCGCGGGCAGCGTTCCAGATGCGCACGACAAGCATGTGGTTGGGAAGAGGGACGTAGTAGATGAAGTGGCGCTCGAATCCGTCCACGATCACGAAGCGGAGCGGCGCGGGAAGGTCCTGCGCGACTTGAGCATGCCCCGTGGACCTGCTCGCCGGATTCGTGGCCAGCCGCGCGAGCGAGTAATCGATCGCGTCAAGGAAACGGAGGCCAAGGTCGAGGCCACCCTCGCCTGCGTACGCCCATGCAGCCTCGGCGGCGTCGGCGCGAGCCTGCGGACGCCACTCAACCGGCTTCACGTGACCAGCGCTCGCGCAGGTCCCTGCGCATCTGTTCCCACGTTTCTGGCGTGACTGGCTCCGCTGGGCCTGACGCCATGCCTTCCGCGATCAGTCGTCGCAGCAGTTCTTCCGCCTTCGCACGCTGGCGCTGGCGGATCAAGTCGCGCATGTAGTCCGAGGTGCTGGCGAAGCCGCCCTCGCGCACCTCTTCGTCGACGAACTGCTTCAGCGGATCGGGCAGCGACACGTTCATCGTGGCCACGGGCAGACTCCTTGGCAAACTTTGCCAAGCCAGCTTACGCCGCCCCGACCGGCCACTGCAAGGCGGCGCGCAACCTCAATCCGATCAGCCGGTTACGCCGCCCGGTTCGCCTCCAGGAAATCCTGCGCGAAGCGCTGCAGCACGCCGCCGGCCTCGTAGATCGCGACTTCCTCGGCGGTGTCGAGGCGGCAGCGCACCGGCGCTTCGACCCGCGAACCGTCGCGGCGATGGACCACCAGCGTGAGGGTCGCGCCCGGCGTGCGCGCGCCCACCACGTCGTAGGTCTCGGTGCCATCGAGTCCCAGCGTCAGGCGCGTGGTGCCGGGCAGGAATTCGCAGGGCAGCACGCCCATGCCGATCAGGTTGGTGCGGTGGATGCGCTCGAAGCCCTCGGCGACGATGGCCTCCACGCCGGCGAGCCGCACGCCCTTCGCCGCCCCGTCGCGCGAACTGCCCTGGCCGTAGTCGGCGCCGGCGATGATGATCAACGGCTGGCCGCGATCCATGTAGGTCTCGATCGCCTCCCACATGCGCATCACCTGGCCCTCCGGCTCGATGCGGGCCAGCGAGCCCTTGCGCACCTTGCCGGCGTCATCGCGCACCATCTCGTTCTGCAGCGTGGGATTGGCGAAGGTCGCGCGCTGCGCCGTGAGGTGGTCGCCGCGATGCGTGGCGTAGGAATTGAAGTCCTCCTCCGGCAGGCCCATCTTCGCGAGGTACTCGCCCGCGGCGCTGTCCGGCAGGATGGCGTTCGACGGCGACAGGTGGTCCGTCGTGATGTTGTCGCCGAGGATCGCCAGCGGCCGCAGGCCGGCGAGCGTTCGCGGCTTGGCCAGCGCGCCCTCCCAGTACGGCGGACGACGGATGTAGGTGCTGGCCGCGCGCCAGTCGTAGAGCGGCGCGACGCGCTCGCCCGAATCGACCGCGATGCGGAACATCGGCTCGTAGACCTGGCGGAACTGTTCCGGCTTGACGGCCTTCGCCACCAGCGCGTCGATCTCGGCGTCGCTGGGCCAGAGGTCCTTGAGCCGGATCGGCGCGCCGTCCGCGCGATGCCCGAGCGCGTCACGCTCGATGTCGAAACGGATCGTGCCGGCGATCGCGTAGGCCACCACCAGCGGCGGCGAAGCCAGGAAAGCCTGCTTCGCGTACGGATGGATGCGACCGTCGAAGTTGCGGTTGCCGCTGAGTACCGCCGTCGCGTACAGGTCGCGGGCGATGATCTCCTGCTGGATCTTCGGGTCCAGTGCGCCGCTCATGCCGTTGCAGGTCGTGCAGGCGAAGGCGACGATGCCGAAGCCGAGCCGCTCCAGTTCGGACTTCAGCCCGGCTTCCTCGAGGTACAGCGCCACCGCCTTCGAGCCCGGCGCCAGCGACGACTTCACCCACGGCTTGCGCGCGAGGCCCAGCGCATTGGCCTTCTTCGCCAGCAGGCCGGCGGCGATCACGTTGCGCGGGTTGGACGTGTTGGTGCAGGACGTGATCGCGGCGATGATCACCGCGCCGTCCGGCATCAGGCCCTGGGCCTCCGGTGCACGGGCGGCGTCGAGGTTCCCGGCGATGCCCTTGCTCGCGAGGTCGGCGGTCGCCACCCGCGCGTGCGGGTTCGACGGCCCCGCCATCGTGCGCACCACGGTGGACAGGTCGAAGTGCAGCGTGCGCTCGTACTGCGCGGTGGCCAGGTCATCGGCCCACAGGCCGGCGGCCTTGGCATAGGTTTCGACCAGCCGCACCTGCTCGTCGCTGCGGCCGGTCAGGCGGAGATAATCGAGCGTGTTGCCGTCGATGAAGAACATCGCCGCCGTCGCGCCGTATTCGGGCGCCATGTTGGAGATCGTGGCGCGATCGCCGAGCGTGAGCGCCGCAGCACCCGGCCCGCGGAACTCGAGGTAGGCGCCCACGACCTTCTGCTTGCGCAGGAACTCGGTCAGCGAGAGCACGATGTCCGTGGCGGTGATGCCCTCGCCCGGTTTTCCCGCGAGTTCGACCGCGATGATGTCCGGCAGGCGCATCCACGAGGCGCGGCCGAGCATCACGTTCTCGGCCTCCAGCCCGCCGACGCCGACTGCGATCACGCCCAGCGCGTCGACGTGCGGCGTGTGCGAGTCGGTGCCGACGCAGGTGTCGGGATAGGCCACGCCGTCGGTCACCGCGATCACCGGGCTCATCCGCTCCAGGTTGATCTGGTGCATGATCCCGTTGCCCGGCGGGATCACGTCGACGTTGCGGAACGCCTTCTTCGTCCAGTCGATGAAGTGGAAGCGGTCCTCGTTGCGCCGATCCTCGATCGCGCGGTTCTTCTCGAAGGCCTGCGGGTCGAATCCGCCGCACTCCACTGCCAGTGAGTGGTCGACGATCAGTTGCACCGGCACCACCGGGTTCACCTGCGCCGGATCGCCGCCCTGCCCGGCGATCGCATCGCGCAGCCCGGCGAGGTCGACCAGCGCGGTCTGGCCGAGGATGTCGTGGCAGACCACGCGCGCCGGGAACCACGGGAAGTCGAGGTCGCGCCGACGCTCGACGAGTTGCCGAAGGTAGTCCGGGATGCGCGCCGGATCGGCGCGGCGCACGATGTTCTCGGCATGCACGCGCGCGGTGTAGGGCAGCGTGGCGAAGGCACCGGGCCGGATCGCGTCGACCGCCTCGCGGGCGTCGAACCAGTCGAGCGTCGTGCCGGGGAGCGGCTTGCGGTGTGCGGTGTTCATCGGCGATCGGGGCCTGTGCAGGATGACGGCAATAGCCGAGTATCCGGGAGCGCTGCGCGACATGCCACGTCCTCGCGGCCGGCGACCCGCCGCCACGCCCGTGGCGGTCGGGCGCGGAGCGGGCGCCGCGTGATGGTGTCAAGCGTTGGCGTCGGTCCACGTTGGGTCTTCGCTGCCGGCAGGCTCCACCGGGACAGGACGCACAGCATGGCTTCGCCTGCCGTTTCCGGACCGCAACGAAACCCGCGCACGCCATCCGCGCGCCGACGGCCGTCCTGGCACGGTCGGCTCGCCGGGCTCTGGCTGCTCGCGCTCTCCATGCCCGCCCTCCAGGCCAAGGACTGCCCTAACGTGGTCGAGCCCGACCTCGTCTCCGGCCGCGGCCTGCCCTATGCCGAATCCGACAAGATCCTGCAGCAGGCTCGGCGTGTCGGCGTGCCGGCGACGCGCATCCCCCTGGAAGACGCGGGGCATACCGCCTTCGCCGCGCTGTTCAGCAGCCCCCCCGACGGCGAAACGCCCGTGTGGGACGCGGTGGTCGCCTTCTTCGACCGCGAACTCGGGGTGCAGCGCGCCCCCTGAGCCCGCGCGAGGGGTTCGCGCAGGGGCGTGACAGGTTTTGGCGCGATCTTGCGCGTAGTGATCCAGGACCCGACGACGGTGCTGCCCTCCGGGTGGCGCCAAGGAGCGGTCCTGCGTCCTGGACGCGCACGGAAGCGGGCCATGGATGGCCCCCAACCACCTCACGCCGGCGACAGGAAACGTCGCCATCACCCACAAGGAGTTGCCATGAAGAAGCCGAACACGCGCCGCCTCGCCCTCGCCTCGGGCGTGGCGCTGGCCCTGATCTCGCTCGCCGCCTGGGCCGGCGGCCCGTCCGAGTCGGGCGTCTGCCCGAACGATCCCTGGTGGCTGTGGGAACATATCGTCTGCCTGTTCACCTGAGCACCGGTCGCCGGGGGACATCCGTCCCCCGGCCCCGGCCATCGGTCCGCCACAAATCCGATAACGTCGCGGTCCTCCAGCCTTCCCCAGCGATGACGCCCATGGTCACTTCCACCCTCGCGGTTTCCGTACTTTCCGCTTCCATACTGGCGTCGGGCCCCAACCCGGAGCCGCCTCCACTGTGCGACATCGCGAAGAGTTGCACGGGCGGTCATTACTTCACGATCGGAAAGAACTCGCTGTGCAAAAGTCTCAGCTGCAGCGACGAACCGCCTCCGGATGTGGACATCGACTGTTACGGGGGACCCTATGCCTTCACCTGCGAGGCCTGGCCGCGTGGCGACGGTCTGACCTATGGCTGGTCGGCGTGGCCGGGCAGCGTCGCCGGCCCCGGCTGGAGCGGGCTGCCCTATGCCAGCGCGAGCTGCGCCAGCAACGGCCCGTTCAATGTGTTGGTCAGCGTGACCTCACCCTTCGGCCTGTCGTCCCATGCCTCGATCACGGTGGAGTGCGGCGTCGAACGCGTGCCCGAGTGACGCGACGACGGGCCCCCGACCGCCCCCACGCGCTCATTGCTGTGCCAGCACGTCGATCCGCGCCTGCAGGCGATCGACCGACGCCGCAAGTGAGGGGCAGGCGCACCCCGGCGCGGCGCGTGCCGCGTCCTTGTCGTTGCAGGCAGCCTCCGGTGGTGTGATCGCACTGCCGCAGCGCCGCTGCAGCACGTCGCGCCCCAGGCTCGCGAGCCCCTGCAGGTTGCCCAATTCGTCGTCGATGTCGCTCGCGAGCGCATGCGGCGTGGTCAGCAGCCGCAGCAACTCGTCCCAGCGGCCGTCGCGCGCCAGCCACGTCCCCAGCGTATGGCGGAAGTAGTTGGCGGCACTGCGCCCGGGTGCCAGGCTGCGCTCGGCGTCGCGCACCACGCTCTGCAACAGTTCGACGGCCTCCTCCGAGCGCGCCGGCTCCCGCGCGGTCAGCACGGCGAGATTGAACCCCAGCCGCAGGGTCCGGATGTGGCCGGCGCCGAGGGTGCGCTGCCAGTTGGCGTGCGCGCGAGCGAAAGCCTCGCGCGCCGCCTCGATCTGGCCCACGCGATGCAGCATGAATGCGCGGGTTGACTCGAGGTAGCCGGTCATCGGGCTATCGACGCCGTGCGCCTCGATCAGGCGCGATTCGATCCGCGCGTATTCATCCAGCAGTCGGTCGATCGGGGTCGCCGGATCGGCGCGGCGCAGCAGTTCGACCTGGGTCGACAGCACGCTCGGATGGGAATCGCCCAACCGCGCCTGCTGCCGCGCCAGCAGTTCGCGCAGCGCGGCGTGCGCGGGCCCACCGCGATCCTGGCCGGCCAGCGCCGCGGCGAGTTCCTCGCGCGCGAGGGTCTCGGCCGTGCCCAGTTCGCCGGTTGCGAGCAGGGCCACCGCCTCCGTGGCCAGCGCCTCGGCGCGCGGGAAATCGCGCCGCAGGTTCGCCAGCCGCGCCTGCGCCGCCAGCAGTTCGCCGCGGCCCGCGTCGGTGGCGGGACGCGCGGCGGCGAGCAGGCGCTCGGCACCCGCATCGTCCCCCGCCGACATCAGCGCGCGCGCCGCCAGCACGCGAAGGTCCGCGATGCCCGCCTCGGGCAGGCCTTCGTCTTCGGCCACCGCGATCGCCTGCAGCGCGATCTCGGCCGCCCGGGTCTCCGACAGGCCGTTCAGTTCGACCCGCGCCAAGGTCCGGCTCAGGCGCAGGAACACCGCCGGCTGGCTCGCCTGCAGGGTGGCGATGCGCTCGCGCGCAGTCTGCAGCACCTCGCGCACCGACAGGGCTTCGCCGCGCAGGCCGGTGGGGTCGGCGCCGAGCAAGGCCTCCTCGAGCAGCAGCACCGCCTGTTCGGCCTGCACGCGCTGCTCGCGCAGCGCGATGTTCTGCCGCGTGACGAGCACGATGCCGACGAGCAGCGACAGCCCCAGCGCGGCGGCCAGCGGCACCGTCACCCGATGGCGCAGCAGGAACAGCCGGGCGCGGTACCAGCGCCCGGTCCCGCGCGCGCGGACGGCGCGGTGGTTCATCCAGGCCTCGAGGTCGGCGCACAGTTCCGACACCTCGCGATAGCGCTCCTCCGGGCGCTTGCGCAGGCAGCGGGCGATGATCGCGTCGAGGTCGCCGCGCAGTCGCGTCGCCCACGGCACGCCAGCGACCGCGGCCGCCGCGCTGGCCGGCTCGGGCGCACGGCCCAGCACCGGGCGTTCGACCTCGGCGGCGCGCAGGCCGTCGACCACGAACACCGGGCGACCGGCGACCAGCGCGTACAGCAGCGTCCCCAGGCCGTAGACGTCGCAGCCGACGCCGGTCGGCTCGCCGAGCAGTTGTTCCGGCGCCGCGGTGGCCGGCGAGAACCAGCGCTCGCCGGTGCGCGTGACGCCCGGATGGCCGGGCTCGATCCACTTGCCGATCCCGAAGTCGAGCAGCTTCGGATCGCCCTCGTCGGTCACCAGCACGTTGGCCGGCTTGATGTCGCGGTGCACGACCAGTCGCTGGTGCGCATGGCCGACCGCGCGCGCCACCCGCAGCACCAGCGCCACGCGCTGTTCCAGCGACAGTCCGCGCGCCGCGCAGTGGGCGTCGATGGGCATGCCGTCGACGTACTCCATCACCACGTAGGGCAGCCCGCTGTCGAGCCGGCCGGCATCGAGGAAGGCACAGATCCCCGGGTGCTGCAGGCTGGCGAGGATCCGGTGCTCGGCCGAGAAGCGCGACAGCAGGCCATCGTTCGACTGCAGCGGATGGAGCACCTTGATCGCCACCGTGCGCGGCGTCGCCGGATCGGCGAACCGCGCGCGGTAGACGCGCCCCATGCCCCCGGCGCCGACGAGTTGTTCGATCACATAGCGATCGACGCGCGAGCCCGGTGCGAGCGCGCGCTCGAAGGCCTCGAGCGCCGCACCGAGCCCTGCGCGGCCGTCCAGCGACTCCAGCCGCGACGGGCGCGCGTCCTCGGCCAGCAGACCGGCGACCGCATCGGCCAGCGCCGGGTCGTCCGCGCGCAGGCGCGCGAGGTGGTCGGCGACCTCGGCCAGCGGCAGGTCGAGGCAGGCCATGAAATGCGCCTGCAGGGCGGCGAAACGCGCGGCCTCGCCGGCGTCGGCGCCGCCCGTGGCGGGATCCGGTTCCGTCATGGCCCCAGTCGACTGCCCAGCCACGAGCGCGCGAAACGCCACTGGCGGTTCACGGTCGACTCGGAGGTTTCGAGCACCTGCGCGACCTCCTCGACGGTGAGCCCGCCGAACACGCGCATTTCCACCACCCGCGCGCAGCCGGCGTCGAGGCGGCCGAGTTCCGACAAGGCGCGGTCGATCTCCAGCCAGTCCGACGACGCGGCGGCGGCGGCGGCCTCGCCCGGCAGCAGGTCGTCGAGCGCGACGTGGACCACGTCCTCGCCGCGCTTCTGGCTGCCCTTGCGGCGCAGGTGGTCGACCAGGAAGCGCCGGATCACGGTCGCCGCGATGGCGAAGAAGTGCACGCGGTCGTTGACGTCCGCGAAGTCCTGCTCGCGCAGCCGTTCGAAGGCCTCGTGCACGACCTCCGTCGACTGCAGGGTCTGCACGCCCGGGAAGCGCCGCAGCTGGCGCTCGGCCACCGCGTGGATCTCCGGGTAGAGCCGCTCGACCAGCAGGGCCTCGACCCCGGCGTCGGCCCCCTTCCAGCGGCGAAGCATCTGCGTCAGTTCGGACACCACGGCGTCCTCGGTTCTCGACGGGCCGCGATCATACCGGCGCCGGCGCGCACGCCGGGCAAGCCGGGGACGAGGTGTCGTGATGGCGCTGGCCCGCGGCGGCCGGGTCCGGGGCATGACAGGTTTCCGGGTCGTCGTGCGCGTAAGCCCATGCCGCGGGGAATCGTCCCCGCCCTGGAGAAACCGCCATGCCCCGCCCCGATCGCTCCATCGCGCTCCTGCTCACCCTCCTGCTGGCCGGCCCTGCCTTCGCAACGGACGCGGACAGCAACCGGGCGGCGGCGCTTGCCGACCTCGCCGACACCGATGGCGATGGCGTGGCGGACGTGGTCGAACTCGCCAGCCCCGATGGCCCGGACGCCGATGCCGACGGCTGGCAGGACCACCTGCAGCCCGACCGCGTGGCGCTGCCGATCCCGGAGGGTGGCCTGCGGGGGCGATCCAACTACGTGACGATGGACGGCGGGGCCACGCGCGGAGCGCCCGCAGCGGGCTGCGGCGGCTTCGACGACGTGCGGTTCGTCGACTTCAGCGAGATCCCGGTGTCACCACCGGCGCGGCTGTTGCCGGCCCTCGACGGCGTGCTGTCGATCCGCATCGCGGACTGCCCGTGGTTCCCGCTCCGGCTGACGCTGCCGTCCCTGGGCGTGCCGGTGGAGAAGCTGGTTTTCTTCGCCTACGGCGCGGGACCCGACGATTCCCTGCCGGCCTGGCACCGGCTGCCGGCAGCCGCGGACCACGACCGCGCCACGCTGCTGCTGCAGGACGGCGGCGTGGGTGACCTCGGTGCGGCCGGCGACCTGCACTACCGGATCGCCGTCATGCGCGAGCGCTGAACGGAGGCCATGCATCGCGCGGGCGTGCCGCCCGCGTGCGACGGGCCGCCAGCGCGCCTCAGGCAGCCCCGGTGCCGTCGGCCTCCCGCGGCGTGGCCTGCGCGCGCGGGCGCCGCGTGATCCGCGCCACCAGTCGCTCCGCAGCGGGCACCACGATCAGGTACAGGCACGGCACCAGCAACAGGGTCAGCAGCATCGACGACAGCAGGCCGCCCACCACCGCGACCGCCAGCGGCTGCATCAGCATGCCGCCCGAGTCCAGGCCCATCGCCAGCGGCAGCATGCCGACCACGGTGGTCAGGGTGGTCATCAGGATCGGGCGCAGGCGCACCGCGCCCGCCTCGACCAGCGCGTCCACCAGGTCGAAGCCGGCGCGACGCCGGCGCTCGATGTACTCGACCAGCAGGATCGCGTTGTTGACCACGATGCCGACCAGCAGCACAGCGCCGAGGAACACCGGCGCCGACAGCGGCGTCGAGGACAGCCACAGCGCGGCCACCGCGCCGCACAGCGCCAGCGGCGCGGCAGCCATGATCACCAGCGAGTCGGCCAGCCGCTCGTACTGCACCACCAGCACCACGAAGACCAGGAACACCGCCAGCAGGATCACGGTGTTCATCTCGCGCTCGGTCTCGACCAGGGTCTCGTACTGGCCACCGAGCGCCACACCGTACTGGTCGGGCATCTCGACGCCGGCGAGGCGCCGCTGCACCTCGGCCATGATGCTGCCGACGTCGCTGTCGGCGGTGTTGAAGCCACCGACGATGCGCTGGATGCGCAACTGGTTCTCGCGGCCGATCTCCGCCGGCCCCTCGCCGAGGGTGAAAGTCGCCACCTGCCGCGCCTGGATCGGCCCGTTGGCCCCGTTGGCGACGATCACCTCGCCGAGCCGGTCGAGGTCCTCGACCTCCTCGCGTGGCAGGCGCACGCGCACGTCGTACTCGTCGACGCCGGTGCTGTAGCGCGTCGGCACCACGCCGGTGACGGCCTGGCGCAGGGCCTGGGCGACCACGCGCACGTCGAGTCCCAGCGCGGCGGCGCGTTCGCGGTCGACCACCACCTGCAGCGCCGGCGTGCGGTCCTCGTCGTCCATCTCCACGCCTTCCAGCCCCGGCACGCCCTCGAGCGCGCGGATGATCTCGCGGGCGAGGCGCTGCAGCGTAGCGAGGTCCTCGCCCAGCACCTTGATCTCAATGTCGTTGCCGGACAGCGCGAAGTTGAGTCCGCGGGTGCCGCTGGTGCGCACCGCGATGTCCGCGCCCGCGATGTCGAGCGCCGAGACGCGCTGCTGCGCCTCGCGTGCCCAACGCCCGACCGGCCAGTCCGGTCGCTGCGCGGCATCGTCGAGCTGCACCGACAGCCAGCCGCGCGCGGCGCGCTCCGACAGACTGCCGCCCCACAGGAAGCCGCCGGACACGGCGAACACGCTGCGCACGTGCGGCATGCCGCGCAGGGTCTGTTCCACCGCGCGCGTCGCCGCATCGGTCTCGGCCGGCGTAGTGCCGGCCGGCAGCGCGATGCGCACGTTGAGGCTGCCGTCGTCCAGTTGCGGCATGAACTCGCTGCCGAGCCGGCCGGCAACCGGGATCGCGACCAACACGCTGACCAGGCCCGCGCCGACCACGGCCCAGCGCCACGGCAGCAGGCGTCGCAGCAGCCGCTGGTAGCCGCGACCGACTGCGTCCACCCCGGCGTCGAAGGCGCGGAACACGCGGCTGCGCGAAAAGCCCGAACTGAAGCCGATCCGCGCCGACTGCGCGGCCAGCATCGGCACCAGGGTCAGCGCCACGGCCAGCGACGCGACCACGGCGAACGAGATGGTGACCAGCAGTTCGCGGAACACCAGGGTGGCGAGCCCGGTGATCAACAGGAACGGCAGCACGGCCGCCAGGTTGGTCACGGTGCCGGCGACCACCGCCGAGATCACCTCGTCGGATCCGGCGTGCGCCGCCTGCTGCGCATCCTCGCGCAGTTTCGTGCGGTGGCGCTCGATGTTCTCCAGCATCACGATCGCATTGTCGAGCAGCAGGCCGACGCCGAGCGCGAGGCCGCCGAGGCTCATCACGTTGAGGCTCAGGCCCGCCCCACCCATCAGGGCGAAGGTGGCCATGATGGCCAGCGGGATCGACAGCCCGATCACCACGCTGCCACGCACGCTGCCGAGGAAGAACAGCACCACCAGCATCGCCAGAACCGCGCCGAGAACCGCCGCCGAGGCGACCGACGACACCGAACCACGCACGAAGTAGGCGCCGTCGCGGGTGGTGCTGAACACGATGTCCGGCGGGATGAAGCCCGAGGCGCGCAGCGAATCGAGCCGCGCCTGCACCTCGTCGACCACCTGCACGGTGTTGGCATCGGGCTGCTTGAACACCGACAACTGGGTGGCCGGCTCGCCGTTCAGGCGCACGAACACGCGCTGCTCGCGGAAGCCGTCGCGCACCTCGGCCACCTGGTCGAGCCGGATGCGCTGCTCGCTGCCGGGGATGCGCAGCAGCACCTGGGCCACGTCGTCGGCGCTGCGGAAGCGGCCTTCGGTGCGCGCGCGCACGTCGAGGCTGGTCGAGGTGATGTTGCCGGCCGAGACGTTCTGGTTCTCCGCCGCGAGCTGCGCGGCCACGTCGGCCAGGGAGAGTCCGTAGGCGCGCAGTCGCTGCTGGTCGACCACCACTTCCAGTTCGCGCTCCTGGCCGCCGACGCTGAGCACGCCGGACACGCCGGGGATCGACTGCAACTGCGGGGCGAGGCGGTTGTCGAGCCAGTCGCGCACCTCGCGGGCGCTGCGCTCGCGCGAGGAGAACCCGGCCTCGAACACGGCCGCCGCGCCGGGATCGACCTTGCTCAGCCGCGGCGGCTCGATGTCGTCCGGCAGTTGGCCGCGGGCACGTTCCAGCAGGCGCGATGCGTCCTGCAGTGCGAGGTCGAGGTCGGTGCCGTAGCGGAACAACAGGCTGACGTCGGTGCTGCCCTCCTCCGCCTCGCTGGCCATCAGCACCAGGCCTTCGGTGGACGACAGTTCACGCTCCAGCGGGCGGGTGACCTGCTCTTCGATCACCTCCGGCGCCACGCCGGGATAGGACACGTCGACCCGAACCAGCGGATAGACCACTTCCGGCAGCAGGTCGACCGGCAGGCGACCGATGAAGAACAGCCCCAGCACCAGCACGATGCTGGTGATCGCCGCGGTGCCGAGCGGCCGGCGGATCGCGGCGTGGGTCAGGCCTCGGTAGTAGCGCGTGGCGCGGACCGGCTCGGTGGCCTCGACCGGATCGGGCCCCGGCGCGCTCATGCGTCGGCCCCGATCGTCTCCACCACGCGCACGCTGGTGCCCTCGGCGAGGTCGAGCGGGCTGGTGGCGACCACGCGGTCGCCGGCTTCGAGCCCACCCACCACCTCGCGCCAGTTGCCGCGCACCACGCCGGTCGCCACCTCGCGCTTGACCAGGCGGTCCTCGGCGTCGATCGCCATCACGTACGGCCGCGCGCCGAGCACCACTGCCGCGGCGGGAACCGCCAGCACCTCGCGCCTGGTGTCGACCGCGAAGCGCGCCCGCGCGAGGTAGCCGGGCCGGACGCCATCCCGTTCGTGCGCCTGCGGCAAGTCGAGCTCCACCGTGACCAGGCGCGTGGTCGGATCGGCGGCCGGGAACACGCGGCGCACGCGCGCCTCGATGCGGCGGTCGCCGAGCGCATCGACGGCGATCGGCACCGGGCTGCCCGGCACGATGCCGGCCGCATCCAGTTCCGAGACGCCAACACGCAAAACCAGCTGATCGAGGTCGGCCAGCTCGAAGGCCGGCGCGAGGCGGCCGACCGCCGCGCCCGGCTCGATCATGCGCCCGATCACCCAGGCGTCGACGCTGGCCTCGATGCGGCCGAAGCCGCCCCGGGTGCGCCAGAGCTCGACCTCGGACTGCGCGACCTCGAGCGCGGCGCGCGCGGTGGCGAGGCTCGCCGCGTCGACGAAATCGCGCGCCTTGAGCGCATCGAGGCGCTCGAAACTGGCCTGCGCCTCGCGCAGCGAGGCCTGCGCGCGCGCGAGTTCCGCCGCCTATTCGCTGACGTCGATCCGGGCCAGCAACTGGCCCGCGCTGACGCGGTCGCCGGCTTCCACCAGCACCTCGGCCACCACGCCGTCGGTGCGTGCGGCGAGCTGGATCGCGCGCAGCGGCTCCACGCTGCCGGCCACCAGCACCTCGCGCTCCAGCGTGCGGCGCGCAACGACGTAGGCGCGCACCGGCAGGCTGCGCTCGTCGGCGGCGGGCGACGGCGCCGCCGCGGGTGGCGACGCACGTTCCCCGGCGCAGGCCGCCAGCAGCAATGCGGCGGCCGCGAGGGCGGACCCTGCGACGAGACGGGAGGTGGGCACCCGGACATTGTCCGGGCCGGCCGTGGACCTTTTGCGAAACCCGCCCGATCGGCGCCATCGGGACGCTGCCGCGGCGAGCGGCTGCCGTAGCCGCGACGCCGCAGCCGTGCAGAGCGATCCGGGCCGGGGCGCGGGTGGACCTCCGCGCCGCGGCCGCCCGATGACTTCAGCGTTCGGCGGCCCGCATCATCTCCGGGGCGCGACCGTCATCGGCCTGCGCCGCGCCGGCCGGCAGATCGATCTCGAAGCGGGAGCCGTGGCCCGGTTCGCCGCGTGCGATCACCGTGCCGCCATGCCGTTCGACGATCCGCCGCACGACCGCCAGCCCGATCCCGGTCCCGCCGTAGGCGTCGGCCGTATGCAGGCGCTGGAACGGCACGAAGATGCGTTCGGCATGCACCGGGTCGAAGCCGATGCCGTTGTCGGCGACCACCACGCGGACCCGGCCCGGCGCCGCGGCCGGTGCCGCATCGATGTGGATCCGTGGCGTGCGCGCGCGGTCGCGGAACTTGAGCGCGTTCGCCAGCAGGTTCTGCATCAACTGGCGCAGTTGCGTGCGGTCGCCATGGACCCGCGGCAGGCTGCCGACCTCGACCTGCGCGCCGCTCTCTTCGATGCGCAGCTCCAGGTCGGCCAGCACGTCGCGCACCACCTCGCCGAGGTCGACATCACCGAAGTCGGCGCCGGTGGTCGCGACCCGCGAATAGGCCAGCAGGTCGTCGATCAGCACCTGCATGCGGTGCGCCGAGGCATCGATGCGCCGCAGGTAGTCCGGCCCGGGCTCCGGGATCAGCGGGGCGAAACGCTGCAGCACGCGGTCGCTGAAGGCCTGGATCTTGCGCAGCGGCTCCTGCAGGTCGTGGGTGGCGACGAAGGCGAAGTCCTGCAGTTCGCGGTTGCGCTGCCGCAGGTCGACCAGCGCCTGCTGCAGTTCGCGCTGCACCCGGTTGCGCTCGGTGACGTCGGCGGCGATCACGAACACGCCGACGATGCTGCCGCCGACCGCGATCGGCACCAGGGTGGCCTGGGTGTCGCGCACGCCCTGCGGCAGGCGCGCCGCGGTCTCGAAACTCTGCGCCTCGCCCGCGCACGCGAGCGCGAACCGGCGGCGCACCTCGTCGCGCTGCTCGGGCCCGACGACGGCTTCGATCGGCATGTTCATCAGGGCTTCGCGCCGCAGCCCGGACCGCACCACGGTGCGCTCGTTGCAGTCCACGATCCGGCCGTCGAGCCCGACCGCCATCACCGCGTTCGGCGAGCGCTCGAACAGGGACTTGAACCACTGGCGCGAGACCTCGACCCGCGCCCGCGCGGTCTCGCGGTCGAACACCACGCCGGCCAGCGCCGCCACCGACTGCAGCGCTTCGCGCTCCTCGGCGTCCGGCGCCCGAACGTCGGCGCGGCAGACCTCGAAGGCGCCCAGCGTGCAGCCCTGCGCATCGCGGATCGGCGCGGCCCAGGCGCTGCGCACGCCGGCCGCGCGCGCCGCGCCGCGGTGGCCTTCCCACAGCTCGTCGAACTCGACGTCGCCGGTGACCACCACCCCGTTGCGATGCAGGCAGGTGCCGCCGCCGCCCGCCTGGGCCGACGGCATGCGATCGCGCCAGTACCGCGCCCACTCGGGAGGCAGCGACGGCGCGACCACGGTGCTGATCGGGCCGCCCGGCTGTGCGATGCCGAGCACGCAGCAGCGCGCACCCGGGAAACGCGCCTCGAACGTGCGGGCCACCAGCGCGAGCACGTCGTCGATCGGCCGCTCGGTGGCCAGCGCCACCAGGGCCTCGCGCTGCGCACGCTCCCACGACGCGCCGCGCTGCAGCGCGGTGTTCGCCGATTCCGCGGCGTGCGCGCGACGCCGGCCGATCAAGGCCAGGCGCAGGGTCAGCGACAGCAAGGCGGCGATCAGCACGCCCGACCACAGCACCAGTGGCGGCAGCGCGGATCCGGTCGCCGCCGGCCCCGAGGGACTCAGGCGCAGCGACCACGGCATGCCGTCGAGCGGCAGCTGCGTCGGCGCGACCAGCGCCCAGTCCACGCGCCCGGCGGTCTCGCCCTGGCTGAACGGCGGCACGTCCGGCGCGTCGAAAGAAATCTGGATGTCGAAGTCCCGCGCGGCGCCCTGCAGCGCGTCCTGCAGCCAGATCTCGGCATCGAACGACAGCACGAGAAACTCCACCACGCCGCGGGTGGCCGGCGAGGCACGGACCAGCGACAGACGCGAGGTGCCGGCGACGGGACCGGGATAGGGCCCGATCCAGCGCACGGCGTCCCCGCGCTCGCCCATCTCGCGCACGGCGAGCGCGATCGGCACATCGGCGCCGTCGGCCGCGGACGACCACCCGCGGCCGCTGCGATCCGCGGCCGCGCGCAGGCGCCCTTCGGCGTCGACCCAGCGCACCTCCGCCAGACCGGCGTCGTCGGCGAACACCGGTGCGGCAAGCGCGGCCAGCGCGCGCACCGGGGGCTCGCCGGCACCCATCGCCACCGCGCGCGCCATCGGCTGGGCGACCTTCTTGAAGCGCTCGCGCGCCGATCGCAGGGCGTCCGCGATGTCGTTCTGCGCCACCGCCTCGGCACGCACTCGCTCGGCGAGGTCTTTCTGATATTGCGCGTTGGCCAGCCACGCCGCGCCGGTACAGACCACCGCGCCGACCCACAGCGGCAGCCAACGCTCGCGCGTCGTCGGATCGACCATCCGCACCGGGCGGCTGGACATCATGCCCACGCCCAGGATGCCCATCGCCAGCACGGTTGGAATCGACCCGCTGTGCGCGGCCGCCGCCGCTTCGCGCGGCACGCCGCTGAGCACCGCGACGAGGGCGATGGTCGCCACCAGTGCGGCCAGCAGGCCGCCCATCCAGAGCAGGGTCGCGCCGCTGCGATAGCGGCGCAGCATGGTGCCGAGCCCGAGCGCGAGGGCGCAGGTCAACAGCGTCATCGCGGCGGGCGGCGTGATCCCTGCGCGCAGCCAGTACTGCAGCGGCTCGATCCCCGCCAGATCGCCGAACGCCGGCATCGCATCGCGCGCGGCGAGCGCGTACAGCGACACGACCACCGGCACGCCGGCCAGCGCCAGCGCGAGCCGCCGGTGGTTGAACTCCAGCGCCAGCAACGCAGACGCCAGCGCCGTAGTGCATGCGCTGCCGAGCCCCGCCATCTGCACGTGGTCGGGGCGGTAGCCGGCGACGAACGGCGCCCCGAACCACAGGCCCAGGGTCGCCGCTGCGACGATGCCGATCGACGCCGCCGCCGCGAGCACACCCTGCGCGGGCGGCCGCGACCAGTCCATGCGGTGGATCATCAGGCAGGCCGTGCCGAACGGCAGCGTGACCGCGAGTGTCCCGGCGCCGCCATCGAGCCGCGCCTCGGGCCACAGGATGCCGACGAAGGCGAGATAGGCGCTGGCCGCCGCGGCCAGCATCAAGGTGACCTGGCAGGTGCCCGTGGTCGCATGCCGCGAGCGCGCCCATGCCGCGGCGGCGGCGGCGGCGCAGGCGCTGGCGAGCAGGCCCGCGAGCGGTGCATCCGCGGTGCCGAATGCCCGCGCCGCATGCAGCAGCACGACGCCCAGGCACAGCAGCATCGCGAAGCGCAGCACGGCGGGGCGGTCGTCGAGCATCGACCACGCCCAGGCGGCGAGCGCCAGCAGCAGCGGCGCGGTCAGGGAGCCCGGCCCGTCCTGCGCCAGGGCGATCCCGCCGAGCGCCAGCGCGACCAGGATCGTCGGCAACGCGAACGCGACCGCGGCCCCGGAGCGCGACTTCCGCGGCGCGTTGTCTCGTGTCGTCGATTGCACGCCCATCGCGGGTGACCCGGGCATCGCGGAACTCCAGTTCGAACAGCGGGAGTCCCGTCCCCGGGCAGCGCGCTCCTGCCCGCCCGGGCAGCCAGCCGACACCACGAGTGCGTAATGTAGCGCATCCGGCCGGAACGGCGCGGAGGCTCCACCCGCTCCAGTGTCGGGTCCGTGACGGTTCTCCCGCCGTGCGGCATCCGGCCCCGCTATGCTCGCGCTTTCGCTGCCTGGGGCGTGGACGATGATTCGCAGGACGACCGCCCTCCTGGCCCTGCTGCTCGCCAGTCCGCTCGTCACCGCCGGCGAACGCCTGCCCGCGGTGAGCTACGACACGCGCGGCGCCAGCGCCGCGTCGCTGGAGGCGCTCAAGCGGCAGGTCGACGCGGGCTTCTGGCTGGAGACCGGCGACGCGCTGGTGGTGGTGGCGCCCCCCGCGGTGCACGCGCGCATCGGGCGCCGCGCCAAGGTCGACCGCGAGCACGGCCTGCTGTCGGGCGACGAGCTGTTCCTGCTGCCGATGGGCTGCGAGGTCGAGCGCCACACCATCCCCAATCCGATCGCCGTGGTCGGCCGCCACGCGCTCGTGCGCATGCCGCCGATGCTGGCCCGCCAGATCGCCGACGCGCGGGCCGTGCAGCCCGACAGCGTGCTCGCACGCGAGCACCGGCCGGCACCCGGCGCGAAGCGCGCGCCCGATCCGGTGATCCAGTCGGTGGTGGATCGGGTCGATCCGGCACGCTGGTTCGCGGACCTCGAGACGCTGGCCGGCTGGAACCGGTCCAGCTACGGCAGCGGCACGGGCGGCGGCGGCATCGACCTCGCGCGCGACTGGCTGGTGGCGCAGTTCGAGGCGCTCGGCATGTCGACCACCACGCCGCAGGTGGCGGTCGGGGCGAGCCGCCCCAACAACGTCATCGCCGTGCGCCCGGGCACCGACCTCGCCGGTGAATGGGTACTGGTCGGAGCACACTACGACTCACGCAACCCGACCAATTCCTCCGCCGGCGTGGCCAACACGCCGGGCGCGGAGGACAACGCCAGCGGCTGCGCCGGCGTGGTGGAGATGGCGACCGTGTTCGCCGCCGTGCCGACCCGCCGGACGCTGGTGTTCGCCTGCTACGCCGGCGAGGAGCAGGGCCTGCTCGGTTCGATCGCGCAGGCGCAGGCGCAGGCGCTGGCGGCCTCCGGCGACCTGTCGCGGATCAAGCTGGCGGTGATCATGGACATGATCGGCTACTCGGGCGACCAGGACTTCGACGTGCTGCTCGAGAGCAGCGGCACGCCGACCCAGCTGGCCGTGCTCGAGCAGTTCGCGGCGCTCGCCACCGACTACGCGCCCGGCACCCGCGCGGTGATCGACACCAACCCCTGCTGCTCCGACCACATGCCATGGATCAACGGCGGCATCCCGGCGCTGCTCACCATCGAGAACGACTGGTCGCAGTACGTGCACTACCACCAGACCAGCGACCTGCCGCAGAACATCACCAACGCGCAGGCGATGGGCGGGCGGATCCTGCGCCTGAACGCCGCCGGCATCGCCGTGCGCGCCGAGGTGCTCGCCGCCGCGCAGTTCAGCGACGGCTTCGAGCCGCAGGGCGCCGCAGGGGACGCGACCACGGCAGCGGCGCAGGCGGCAGGCGACCGCTGATGCCGCGCACCCGTCGACCTGGCCGCGCACCCACCCGCATGCCGCAACCATGAGCGCCGCGCCGCCGCCCGGATCGTTGTGGCTGCGCAGCCTCGCCGGGGTCGTCGCGGCGGCCTGGCTCGCGGCCGGCGTCGTCCTGCTGGTGTTGGCATGGCGCGAGCGCTCGCGCTGGGGCTTCGCCGCGCTCGCACCGCTGTTGCTCGGTTATGGCGTGGTCTGGATCCTGGTCGCGCTGCACGGGCGACCGCGACGGACCGGCGAAACCATCGCCGGGCTGAAGGCGCTCGTCCGCCTCGACTTCGCGCACCTCCGCCCGCCGTCGCCGGCGCGCACGGACTGATCGCGCAGCGGACGCGCGCCGGCGCGCCTACTCGAACCAGTTCTCGAACAGGCGTCCGCTGTCCAGCGACGCCGCCGCCAGCCGCGCGACCAGCGCGCTCTCGCCGGACGGCACGGACGAGCCCCAGCCCGGGACACCGGTCGTGGGCACGGCGTTCGGGCGCGCGAGCGCGGCGCCGAGCCCGGCACAGGTGCCGCTGGTGCTGCCGTCGCAACTGCGGTGCATGCCCACGGCGATGATCGCGCCCGGCGCCGCCGCGAGCCCGAACACCTGCGTGTTGTCGCCGCCCGCACCGGTCGCCGTGTTCCAGGCGCCGGTCAGCAGCGACGAATACAGCACGCTGCCGAGGCGCGCGTCGTAGGCGCGCACGAAATGGTTCCAGGTGCCGGTCAGCCCGCTGGACGGCGTCGGCATCTGCTGGTGCGCGTTGCTGGTGGTGATCGAGCGCCGCCCCTGGCAGGCGAGCAGCACCACGCCGTCGCTGCGTACCACCAGTTCGCCGCAGTTGCGCGTGGTATTGACGTTCGGCCAGCCGGCGTTCGGGTTCGGCCAGCCGGCCAGCAGCGGGTCGGTGAACGCGGCACCGAAGTTGGTGTTGCCCTCGACGTACTCCGCCACCCAGGTCGCGGCCTCGACGCGCAGGGTGTCCAGCGCGTACTTGCCCAGCCAGGAGATGTGGATGTTGCCGTTGGTGCCGGTGAAACGGTTCTGGAAGCCGTTGCGCCCGGGCGCGGCGGCGAGCGTGTTGCCGCTCCAGAAGTTGTCGACGTTGTTGCCATGGGCGCGCGCCAGTACCACCAGCTGGTTGCCGGCGTAGTCGATCGCCAGCCCATCGACGTACTGGTCGGGGGTCGAGTTCTGCGCCGTCTCGCGGTACAGGCGCGCCCACCACTTGAGCGAGCCGTCGGCGCGCATCGCGACCACCGCCGGCTCGAAGTCCGGATTGCCGTCGGGCAGGCGGCTCTTGGTCGAGTAGCCGAAGTAGATGTGGTTCGAGCGCCGATCGATGGCGATCCCGCCGAGGCGCTGGGTCTCCGGGCCGGGAATGCGGTAGCCGGTGTAGCCCGGCCCGCCCGGGCAGGTCGTGCCGCTGGCCAGCGGGCAATGGCCGCTGAAGTAGTAGTCGTCGGGGAAGCGTCCCTTGCGGCCGGGGTTGCCGTTCTCGTCGGACTGCAGCAAGTCGAAGTCGGTCGCCGTGGGCGAGCGCAGGCTGCCCTTGCGCGAGGCCTTGAGCACCACGCCCGAATGGCGCAGCGGCAGCGTACCGGTGTAGCTCGAGGCGGGCGTGCCGTTCCACTCGCCGGCATCGCCCCAGTGCGCATGCCAGTGCTCCACGACCTCCTGCGCGCCCGCCGCGTCGAGGCGATGGATCGCCGCCCAGTCGGGGTCGTAGGGCGCGCCCATGCCGTAGACCACCTTGCCGTCGCCGCCGACGTCCCACGGCTGCAGGCTGCGATGGTCGCCTTCGGCGGTGACGTTGAACACCCAGGTGAACGCAGTCGGCACGCCGGTGACGAAGTTGGCGTCGAGGCGACCGATGAAGTAGCCGCCGGTGGCCGCGCTGCCGGTCTCGCGCTCGCCGGACACTTAGAGCACGCCGGTCGGCGCGCCGGGCACCTCGGTGCTGCGGATGCGCGCGAGGTTGACCACGGTGCCGGTCGGCAGGCGCACCACGCGCAGCACGCTGCCGAGGTCGGCCGACAGGTGCAGCAGCAGCCCGACCTGCCCGGCGGCGCTGGAGTTGATCCCGGCCGCGCCGATCTGCGTCACCGGGGTGCCGGACGGCAGCCACGCGAGGTCCTGCGCACTGCCGGCCACCAGCCAGGTGCCGTCGGAGAGCGCGTGCACGTCGTGGAAGCGCTCCTTGCCGGACCCGCCGGCATAGAACACGCGCGACTGCGCCACTGCACCGGCCGAGGCGAGCAGCAGCATCGCCCACGCGCCCCACCACCACGCCTTCCAGGTCCTTTGCCGCACGCCTGTCCCGCTCCGACGACCGATCAACCCGTAGTATCCCAAAGGCGCGCGACGCGGGCATGCGCGAGGTGACGCAGGGCGCGTCCGCCCGTGCCCCGGATCGCGGCCGGTCATCGGAACGCAGGCGACGTGCGACCAGCGCCCACGGCACACGGATCGCGCAGTTAACGACAACCGCTCAGCGCGGCGCCGGATCGAGCGCCGCGGCGCGGCCCTCCAGCCGCGGGTCCGCGCCACCGCGCAGGCCGCCCGGCGTGACGTGGATGACGTGGGTGCCGCTGTGGAGATCGCCCTCGACGATGTGCCAGCCGCGCTCCCGCAGCGCGGCGCTGGTGGCCGCGGGCATCCGCCCGCGCTCGACCACGATCTCCGGCGTGCGGGCGAACATCGCCGGCGTGGACACGGCCTCCTGCGGCGTGAGGCCCCAGTCCAGCACGCCGATGATGCTGCGCGAGACCGAGGCGATGATGGTGCTGCCGCCCATCGAGCCGGTGACCAGCACCAGTTTCCCGTCGGCATCGGTGACGATCGCCGGCGACATCGAGGATCGCGGCGCCTTGCGCGGCGCCACCGCATTGGCGACCGGCTTGCCGTCGATCACCGGCTCGAACGAGAAGTCGGTCAACTGGTTGTTGAGCCAGAACCCGCCGGCCATGCGCTGCGCGCCGTACTCCGATTCGATGGTGGCGGTCAGCGCGACGGCGTTGCCCGCGGCGTCGACCACCGACAGGTGGGTGGTGCCGCGCTCCTGCATCGCGGCGCTGCCCCAGCGCGCGCGCAGGGCTTCGCCGGCCGGCGTGCCGACGGGGATCGCCGCGCGACTCGTGTCGAGGTCGATCAACGCGGCGCGCGCGTCCAGATACGCGGGGGCAACGAGGGCCGCGGTCGGCGCCTCGACGAAACGATCGTCGGCCATGTAGTGGTCGCGATCGACATAGGACAGCCGGCTCGCCCACAGGTAGGCCGCCCAGTCGTCGACGTCGTCTGGGCCGTTCGGCTGCGGACGCGCGCGGGCGTAGAGGCCGAGGATCGACAGCATCGCGTTGGCCGAACTCGGCGACGGCATGCTGCACACGCGGTACGCGCGGAACGGCGCGCACAGCGGCGCGAGCCGACGCGGTGCATACGCCGCGAGATCGTCCAGCGACAAGGTCCCGGCCCGCGGCGCGCGGCGCGCTGCTTCGACGATCGCCTCGGCGATCGGGCCGCGGGTGAGCGCACGCGGGCCCGCGTGCGCGATCGCGCGCAGCGTGTCCGCATAGGCCGGATTGCGCAGCCGGTGCCCCTGCGGCCAGGGCCGTGCCTGCGCATCGAGGTAGATCGCGCGCGCCTGCGGGTCGGCGGCGAGCGCGTCGCGCCAGGTCGCGAGGCTGCGCGCGAGCCGCGGGCCGACGACGAAGCCGTCTTCCGCCAGCCGGATCGCGGGCGCCGCCAGCCGCGCCCATGGCAGGCGGCCATGCGCATCGTGCGCGAGCGCCAGCATCGGCACCAGCGCCGGCGTGCCGATCGACAGGCCGCTGGCCTGCGCGAGTTCGAACGGCAGCGGCCGACCGTCGGCATCGAGGAACTGGTCCGGTCGCGCGCCGGCTGGCGCCCACTCGCGGCCGTCGAAGGCGTCGATCGCGGCATCCGCGGCCCGGTAGTGCAGCAGGAATCCGCCACCGCCCACGCCGGAGGACTCGGGCTCGACCAGGCCGAGCACCAGCACGGTCGCGATCGCGGCATCCAGCGCGGTGCCGCCCTCGCGCAGGATCTCCAGGCCGGCGTCGACGGCCAGCGGGTCGGCGGCGGCGACCATCGCCGACCCGGCGGCGTGCTCGCGGGGCGGCTTGCCCGCCGCGCAGGCAGCCAGCATCGCCGCCAGAAGGACCACGAGCACCCGCGCGGTGCGGACTGTCAGGGCGTTCATCGGCGGGCTCCTCCCGATCTCGGCCGGAGCATCGCACGCCGCGGCGCTGCGGGCGACGGCCGGCGCCACCGCCTGCACCGATTCACCGCAGATTCAATCCATGCAGCGCAAGGTTGTGGCGAGGCCATGAGGGCAAGACATGATCGATCGCAGGGGATTCCTCGGCAGCCTGCTCGCCGGGTTCGTCATCGCACCGCCCGCCGCTGCCGGCGTCACCGACTGGTTCAACGGCGTGAAGCTGGGCGCGACAATGCCCGACCACGACGCCACCTTCGTGCAGGGTGCCTGGAACGGATCCGCATCCCTGGTGCTCGTCGACTTCTGGGCCACCTGGTGTGCGCCCTGCATCACGGCGATCCCACACCTCAACGCCATCCACGACCGGTTCACCGCCGAAGGCCTGCATGTGGTGGGTGTCAGCGACGAAACGGTCGAGGTCGTGGCCCTGTTCGTGACCCGCAAGGGCATGCGCTATGCGGTCGCGGCGGGCGGCGAACGGCCGCTGCGCAAGACGCTCAAGGTGCGCGCCCTGCCCTACGCCATGCTGGTCGACGCACGACGCCGCATCGTCTGGCGCGGCCAGCCGGAGCAGCTTGACGACGCCACCCTGCGCGCGCAACTGGACGCGGTGCGCGCAGCGGGCTGACAGCGCAGCCGCCGACGGCGACGCATGTTCAACAAGATGTGTCGGCGCGCGCGTCGGGAGGCTCCCGACACGCCGACACCGCACCCACGCGGTAATGTCGCGCTTCCCGACGCCGCCCACGGTCCATCCGCGTGGCTCCTGTCCCGCAACGCCCCTCCACCTCGATGGCCGCTGGCGATCTGCTGGCGGACGACAGCCTGCCGGGCTGGCGCGGCCACCTGCTGCGCATGGGCGCACGGCGCTCGGTCGCGCTCATCACCGTGGTGTCGCTGCTGCTGTCGGTGGGCACGGTCTTGGTCAACCGATGGCTCGGCGATCCATCGCGATGGGCCACCGACCTGCTGGTGGCCATCCTGGTACCGTTGATCGTGGCACCGCTGGCCAGTTCCGCCGGCATGCGCCTGCTGGCCGAGGTCGAGGCCGCCCGGCGCGCGCTGCGCGAAGTCGCTATCCGCGACGGCCTGACCGGGCTCTTCACCCGGGGCTATTTCCTGACCCGACTGGACGCCGAGGTGCGCCGCGCGCAGCGCGATGCATCGCCCCTTTCCGTGCTGCTGCTCGATATCGACCGCTTCAAGGCGATCAACGACACCTGCGGGCACGCGATCGGTGATGCGGTGCTGCAGCGGGAGGCGGTGGCGCTGGCCGGCCAGCTCCGGCCGCAGGATCTCGCGGCACACTTCGGCGGCGAGGAATTCGTCGCCCTGCTGCCCGGCGTCGCCGGCCCCGATGCAACCGCCATCGCCGACGCGATCCGCCGCGCACTCGACACGCCGGACCCCATGCTGGACGCCCTGGCGAGCGGGCTGCACGTCACGGCGAGCATCGGCATCGCCAGCCTCGGGCCGGCGCCGGACGCTGCCGAACCGCTGCTGCGGCGCGCCGACCTCGCGATGTACGACGCCAAGCGCAACGGTCGCAACCGCTGCGTCACCGCGAGCACGGTCGGCAACGTCACGCCGCTGCGCCGCGGGGTCTGATCGGCCGAGCACCGCCCTGTTCGGCGCCGTACCGGGCAACAGCGCGGGCAAGCTGACCGCCAGCGTGCCCGCCGCGCAAGCACCCAACACCCCGTTCAACCTCGCCGTGCAGTGGACGCTGCCAGGTCTCCAGACCACCCCGCACCTTGCCGCCATCGACCTCGGCACGGTGCAGGCACCCACGACGCTGGGCAGCGCGGTGCTGATCCTGACCGCCGACCCGGTTGGCCGACTGTTCGCGGATGGGTTCGAGTAGCGGCGCACGCCACACCCGATGCACCGGAACATCCCGGCGGCGCTTTCCGCGCCGCGTCGCTGCGCGCGCGGCTGGCTCGACGCCGGTCCTCGCGCACCGTCAGCGCAGACGGACGAAACGCGAGGTGCCGGCCATGACGGCACCGAGCCCGAGCAGCAGCCAGAGCGCGAGCGCGACACCGAGCACGGTTGCATGCGCGGGTACGTACACGGCCAGCACGCCGAGCACGGCGACCCCGACTGCAACGATCAACAACCGCGCACCGGCCCAACGATGCAGCGCTTGCGGATCGTCGACACGCGCATAGTCCACACCATTGAGCACCCGCGACGAGCCCGCGGTGAGCACCGCGAGGCCCAGCACGGTGAGCAGCGGGGCGAGCAGCACAGCGACGACCACGATCAAGCCCATCAGATACAGCCCTCTGGTGGATGCGTCGGCCGCTCCGCCGCCGCAGGGGTCAACCGGGTCATTGGCGTCCGTCGAAGTGAGTCGGTGTCACGGAGGCCGCAAATGTACAGTGGCCACCGTCCCACCGCTCAGGCTGGCGCACGAGTCCCGCACCAGCGTCCGGGTCACGCTCAGTTCGAGACCCGCCGTGGCCCGCACGCCGCCACCGGAGTCCACGCGCGCGAGCCCGCGCGCCGCCGCGATTCCCAGGGCAAGCGAGGGCACGCAATCGGTCTGCCCCGCGCACCCAAAAGTTCGGTATCCGGACCTTGATCTGACGCAGGACGCCCCCCAGATCAGCGACGGCCTCGCGCAAGGATCCGGCATGCAGCCCAGATTTCGACTGCGGCACCTCGCCCCCCTGCTGCTGTGGTCGGCCACAGCGTCTGCGGCAGAACCCGACTGGGATCGCCTCGACGCCGCGCCGACGCCGCTGGCCGCGCTGACCGAAGCGGCCACCTGGACCTCCAACGACCCGGGCATCGCCATTCGCCTCGCGCTGGAAATCGCGGTGCTGCACGCCGAAGCCGGAGAGCCGGCTCGGGCGCTGTCGACGTATCCGTTCGGCCCCGGCGGCGACATCCCCAGACCGCCGGCCGCGGGGCCTCGAGCCTTCCCACCCGACCTGCGCTGCGAGCCCGCCGTTCCTGCACTGGCCGCGCAGTCGCGCGACGCGCAGTTCGTCTTCATCAACGAAGCCCACCACGTGCCGCAGACGCGGCTGCTGACGCTCGCCGTGCTGCGCGAACTGCGCGCGGCGGGATTCACCCACCTCGCGGTCGAGTCGCTGCGCGAACCCGGCACGGTGCTGCAGGCCCGCGGCTATCCGGTCGCCGCCACCGGCAAGTACACCCGCGAGCCGGTCTTCGCCGAACTGTTGCGTGAGGCGCTGCGGCTCGGCTGGCGCGTCGTGGACTACGAGCCCCGCCAGCACGACGGCATGGAAGCGCGCGAGGCCGGCCAGGCGGAGAACCTGTGGAATCGCACGCTCGGCACCGATCCCGACGCACGCGTGCTGGTGCATGCCGGCTATGCCCACGTCGACCTCGTCCGCGGTCGTCTCTTCGACATCCTGCCACTGGCCGGTCGCATCGCGGAGCGCGCACCGGGCGCGGTGCTCAGCATCGACCAGGTCGACCTGCGCCCCGATCCCTCGCGCCGCGAGCACCCGCGCTATCGCCCGCTGCTGGCGCGGTTCCACTCGACCGGACCTCAGGTCTGTCGACTCGGCGACGACCTCTGGGCGCTCGACCCGACCCGCAATACCGTCAGCGTGCTGCTGCCGGACGGCGGTACCGCCGAGCGACCGGAATGGCTTGCCCTCGACGGCGCACGGCGTCCGATCGCCGCCCCGTCGCTGTGCGGCGACACCCTACCTTGCCTCATCGAGGCACGGCGGCTGGGTGATCCACCTGACGAAGTGGCGGTCGACCGCTGCGTGCAGAGGGATGCTGACCGTTGCGTGCTGTTCTTGCGGGGCGGCAGCTACCAACTGCGCGGCAGCGACTCGCTCGGGGCGCCCATGGGCCAGACCACGGCCCGACTGTCCGGACCGGACTGATCCGACGCGACCGTGCTGCGGCATCCCCCTGTGAGCGGCGTTGCGGCGCCACCGACCAACGTCAGCTTGCTACGTTCCCGGGCGCTCGCAACCGGGAGCATTGAAGTCAGCCATGGCAACGGTCACCGTGGACCACGGCGGACGCGGCAGCAATCTGATCTGGCATGAGGGCAACAAGTCCCTCACGTTCCGCTGGGTGGATGCCAGCGTCGGCTTCGAGGTGAGTGTCCCGACCCGTGGTGCGCGGACGCGACTCGGGGTGCTCTATCAGTTGCATAACGACCGATGCGTTCCGGGGGCAGCATCTCCCGCAGTTGGACACGCGATCGCGACCTGCCCGTGAACTGCTCTGCGGGGCCCTCGCGCGGCCCGACACTGCTACAGGCGGGGATCGACCGGCTCGCTCTCCAGCGCCAGCACCCCGAACACGCATTCGTGCACGCGGTACAGCGGTTCGCGTTCGACGAAACGGTGCAGTGCCTCGTGGCCCAGGATGTACTCGCGCACGGCAAGGCTGCGCTTCGGACCCAGCGCACGCTGACGCAGGCGCTCGAGGTTCTCGGGCTCGGTGTAGGTCGGACCGTAGATGATGCGCAGGTACTCAGGCCCGCGGCACTTGAGCGCCGGCTGCACCAGCCCCTTGCGCCCCTGCCGCAGGCCATCGACGGGTTTGACGACCATGCCCTCGCTCCCTGCCGCCGTGACGTCCCGCCACCAAGTCGTCGCCGACGCCACGCTCGCGGCATCTGCCAGATCGACGTAATGCCGCTGGGTCGCACGAAAGGTCGTCGAATCCGCCGCACACAGACGATCGATCAGCGCCAGGTGCCAGCGGTGGTCGTTGTGCAGCGTGGCCGAGCCTTCGAAGGCCAGCACGTGGAACGGCGCAAGCCGCAGATCCTCGACGCCACGCACGGGCCAGCAATACCTGCGGTACTCCGCGACATAGCGTTCGATCGCCGCACCGCGCCGCTGCAGGAGCTGCTTCAGCGGCTCCAGAGCCACGCCCCGAGTCGCGGCGCGATCGGCCCAGGCGCTGGAGGCGGCGAGCGCATGGCCGGCCGCGGTGCCGGTGGGCGCGTACTGGCTGCGCAGCAAGTCGCCTGCCTTCGCGGACCAGGGCAGGAGTTCGGTATCCAGCGCGATCCAGTCCGTGCCCAGTTCGTCCCACAGTCCGGCCGCCGCCATCGCGGCGTCGACGCGCGCAAGGAGCGCCTCCTCGCTGGCCCCGTCGGAGAAGAATCGACGACCGGTGCGCGTGTGGATCACGCCACGACCGTCGCCGCGGATGCCGAACCGCCGCGCCGCGGCCGACTCGTCACGGCACAGCACGACCACGGCGCGCGATCCCATGTGCTTTTCCTCGCACACTAGCGACGTTGCGCCTTCCTCGCGGAAGTAGTCGAACACCTCGGCCGGACGCTCCAGCAGGTCCCCGTCGCGCGCCGCGGCCGGCGGCGACATGGTCGGCGGCAGGTAGATGAGCCAGCGCGGATCGACGGCAAAGCGGCTCATCACCTCCAGCGCGGCGCGCGCGTTTTCCTCTCGGATTGTGACCGTGCGCCCCAGTCGTGGCGTGATGACGCGCTTGCCGAGCACGTCGTCGATATCCAGCACCCCGGCATCGCGCTCCGGTGGCGGCGGAACAACCAACGGACGCACCGGCTCGTAGTGGACGCGCGCCGCTGGAACGCTGACAAGCTCCCGCTCGGGATAGCGCAGCGCGGTCAGTCGCCCACCGAACACACAGCCGGTGTCGATGCAGATCGTCCGGTTCACCCACTGCGGCTCCGGCACCGGCGTGTGGCCGTAGACCACTATGGCGGAACCGCGATACTCGGCCGCCCAGTCATAACGCTCCGGCAGGCCGTACTCGTCGGTCTCGCCGGTGGTTTCGCCATAGAGCGCGAAGTCGCGGACCGCGGACGACGCCCGGCCCTGCAGTGCTTCTTTCATGCCGGCATGCGCGACGACCAGCTTGCCGTCGTCGAACACCGGGTGGCTGACCAGCGAATACACCCAGTCCGCCACCTCGCGCCGGAACGCATCGGGCTCCCCTTCGAGCTGCGCCAGGGTCTCGGCGAGGCCGTGGCTGACCTTGACGTCGCGGCCACGCAGCTTCTTCATCAACTTGACGTCGTGGTTTCCCGGCACGCAGAGCGCCGTGCCCTCCGCCACCATGGCCATGACCAAGCGCAGGACGCCGGGCGAATCCGGCCCGCGATCCACAAGGTCGCCGACGAACACCGCACGTCGTCCTTCCGGCGCCGTGACCCTGGGAGCCTCCCGCGTACCCTCGACCGCATAGCCGAGCTGGCGCAGCAGCTGCACGCACTCGTCGAGGCAGCCGTGGACGTCGCCGATGATGTCGAACGGTCCGTGCTGGTCGCGATGGTCGTTCCAAGCCTTCTCGCGGAGGATCTCCGCCTGCGCAACCTCGTCCGCGCTGCGCAGGATCGCCGCGAGCTTGAAGCCCTCCTTCTCGAGACCGCGGAGCGCACGGTGCAGGCTTTGCACGTGCGACCGGATCACGTGCGGCCCGAAGTTGCGGTCCGGGCGCGCCGCATTGCGCTCGTGCAGGATGCGCTCCGGCAGGTCGAACACGATGGCCGTCGCGAGCACGTGGTGTTCGCGCGCCAGCGCAACGAGTCGCTTGCGATCCTCTGGTCGGACGTTGGTCGCGTCCACCACGGTCAGCTTTCCCGCTGCGAGCCGCTTGCCGGCGATGTAGTACAGGATGTCGAAGGCGTCCCTGGTCGCAGCCTGGTCGTTCTCGTCGTCGGAAACCAGCGCGCGACAGGCGTCGGAGGAAAGCACCTCGGTCGTCCTGAAGTGGGTCCGTGCGAACGTCGACTTGCCCGATCCGGACGCACCGACCAGGGCGACCAGCGACAGTTCGGGAATGCGCAGGGTGCTCATCGGCGGAACACCCCCATCTGCGTCGGCGGCCCGTGCTGCGGGTCCACGTCGCCGATCGGAAAGAACTGCACGCCGTAGCCGAATCGCTCGCAGACCGCCCGTGCCCACTGCGCGAACTCGGCCCGGGTCCATTCGAAACGATGGTCCCGATGGCGCATCCTTCCGGCCGGCAGGTTCGGGAACAGCGCGTTGTACTCCGCGTTGGGCGTGGTCACGACCACGCAATCGGGGCGCGCGAACTCGAACAGCGTGCGCTCGAAGGCCCCGAGGCGCGAGGGATCGATGTGTTCGACCACCTCGATCGCGCAGGCCACGTCGAATCCGGACATCCGCGCATCGCGGCACGTCAGGCTGGCCTGCAGCAGCTCGATGCGGCTGCGCTGCAACGGCGGCAGGCGATCGAGCCGCAGGCGTTCGGCCGCGCGTTCGAGCGTGACCGGCGACACGTCCATGCCGACCAAGTTGCGGAACTGGCGATGCTCCAGCAGCCGGCCGAGCAGCCGCCCCTCGCCGCAGCCGACGTCCAGCACGCGCGAAGCGCCGCTGCGCAGCAGCACGTCCTCCACGGCTTCGAGCCGGCGCTCGTTAAGGCTGAGCGGACGTTCGAGCTGCTGCTCGCCGGCCTCGCGCTCGCGATCCGCCTCGCCGACGTCGTCCTCCGGCTGGGTCAGCAGCTTGCCCAAGGCCTCGCGTACGAGTGACCGCTGCCGCTTGAGGTAGCTGGAGAGGATCCAGTCGCGCTCCGGGTGCGTCGCCAGCCAGTCGGCGCCCTTGTCGAGCAGCTTCTGCACTTCGTCGCTGCCGACGTAGTAGTGCTTGTCGCCGTCCAGGGCGGGCAGCAGCAGGTACAGGTGCTGCAGCACCTGCGACAGGCGCAGGGTTGCCCGCAGCGTCAACCGCACATAGGTGCTCGGCCCCCAGTCGGGGAACGAGGTGTCGAGCGGCAGGGCCTCCACGTCCACCCCGTAGCCCAGCGGCTCGAAGCAGGCGCGCAGCTTCCCGAGCCCGGCGCGACACCGCACCACAGGGACCTCGACCTCCAACGGAATGGGCGATGCCGCAAGTTCCGCCCGCGCCTTGCTGTTGCCCGACAAGCCGCTCGAGAGCACCTGCGCGATCGCCACCGCCAGGAAGGACGACGCGGTGAATGGCCGATCGTTGACGTACTGGGTCAGCGGACCGTCGGCATCGCCGCGCCCCCGCACCAGTCCGACTGGATCGACGTCCACGACCAGCGCGACGGTGCAGCGCTCGGGGGTCGCTTCAGGATAGAAGACATGCGCGATGCCGAATGCGAGTTCGAAGGTCTGATGGCGCTCGGGATTCTTCGAAAGCAGGTAGCCGAGGTCCGTCGCAGGCCGGTGCGTGGTGGTGATCGTGAGTTGCATATCCCTGTCGCAGAGTCGTCAGTCAAGGGAGCATAGTCGACGCCGCGGACGAGTCCAAACGCCTTGGGATCGACCTGTTGCCCGGTAGGGAAGCAGGAACCAGGACGCGCGTGGGATGCGAGGCCCGTGCTATCCGCGATGCCCGGCGCGCCGCGCGCGCGGGTCCGTGCGGTGCCCAGCCCGGCCGCCCCGCGCCCGTCAACACTCGCTCGAACCGGTCGGCAAACAGTACCCTGGCTCCACGACCGACCGCTCGACCGCAGCCACGTCAAACAGAACGCAGCCGTCCTGATCGACGTTCAACGGCCGGTCGGAGCTGGGTCGTGGTGCAGAACTTCACCGCCTCGGCGGCCGACGCGGCGGATGTCGTCCCGATCCTGTTCGGCGCCGTACCGGGCAACAGCGCGGGCAACCTGACCGCCAGCGTGCCCGCCGCGCAAGCGCCGAACACCCCGCACCTCGCCGCCATCGACCTCGGCACCGCGCAGCCGCCCACGGCGCTGGGCAGCGCGGTGCTGATCCTGACCGCCGATCCGGAGGGGCGGTTGTTCGCGAACAGCTTCGAGTAGGCATGGCCCGCGCACCCTGCACGGCGCGAACCGGGCCACCAGCGGTCCCTTGTGCCCGCGGCACTCTCAGCGCACCTCGTCCCGCGCGAGCAGCGATGCCACCGGCAGCGCACAGATCCCATCGTCCCGCGGCGGCGCCGCGCACTGCAGGTTCAACACGGCACGGATCGTCGTGCCACCCTGTCCGTCGCTGCCGGTGGTGCGCATCGAGGCGCGCAGCATCCCGTTGTCGCGACCGAAGCTCGCGTAGCCGGCGTCGAATTCCGCCGCGTTGCCGGCCGTGCCTTCGAAGCGAATCGTGCGGCCATCGACCTCGAAACGACGGAACACGAACGACGGGCCGAGGGCGCGCGCCACGAGGTCCCGCAGTTGCGCGGTGGTGCAGCGGTCGGGCGACGCGGGATCCGCCGCGAGGCAGGCGCTGGGCTGCCCGGGAGCCTCGCAGTGGAAGTGCGCCATCACGGTGAACGGGACTGTACCTGCGCGGCGCGCGAAGGACACCTGGGCATGGCCGAACTCTCGCGACGCTTCGAGCACGGCGCGCACCCGGTCCGCGGTGGCGAGGTCCGGCGCCGTGCCTTCGATGCGTCCGCCTTGCTTCCACAGGGCAACGGCACCGATTCGGACGCCCAGCGGGAGGTCGCGCGCCACGACGTCGGCGACGCGCTGGGGGCCACTGGGCGGGAGCGCGCGCGCGGCGGCGGCGGCCGAGGGCAAGCCCGGGGTGTCGTCACCGGGCAGCGCGGCACGTGGGCCCGAGCGACCGAGCAACGCGGCACGCAGCGCGACCGACGCATCGCGCGTCGCCTGCGCGATCAGCCGCGGAGACACGCGGCCCGCCGGCACGTCCAACAGCGCCAGGGGCCCGTCAACCTCGATCGGATACAGGTCCGCGAGATCACCGGGCGCCGCCGCCGGCTGGTAGTAGCCGGCCCAGGTGCCGCTGCCCGTTCGCACTGACCACTGGGTCCGCGAGGTGGTGGCCGACACACCGGTGCGCTGCGCGCGAAAGCCATGCAGGTAAACCACGCTGGCACCGTTCGAACTGTCGGCATTGAGCCGGTCGACTGACCCGGTGCCACCGATCCTCACCGGCGCATTGATGCGGATCGACAGCAATCCGAGCTCGACGTCCTCGAACCAAACGCGCTGGCCAACATTGCCGCCGATGCTGATCCGAAGGGCCGGCTGGCGCACGGCATCGACCAGCAGGTCAACGCCGTCGCCGCTCACGTTGATGTCGTGCGCCGTCGCGAGCTGCACCGTATAGCAAAGCGTGTCAGCCCCCACGCGCGGTGCGGCCACCACCTCGGTCACCGATACCCCGCACTGGCCGACGCCCGGACAAGCAGCGGTGCCGGCGGCGGCCAGCGTCACATCGCGTGGCGCAGGTTGCTCGTGCGGGGCGCGATCCAGGATGCGCGATTCCTCGACCACCACCACGTTGCTGGCACCCGGGAACACGCGGTTCTCGCCGCCCGACACGATGCGCACCGCGCAGTCCTTCGCCACCAGGTTGAGCCGCCGAAGATTGCCGAGGCGACCGGACGCCGGCGCCCACGGACGGTCAACCGACTGCCGCACGCGGTTCGCCTGGTCGAGGTAGGCGTCGGGATTCGTCGGCAGCGGGGTCGACGGCATGGCGGGCGGGCTCGCGAAACCCAGCAGTGCCCCGAGGAACAGTGACCTGCTGATGCCGGAGCGAAACGGAGGCATCTCGACCTTTCCTGGACCCGGGGCCCACGCCCCTTCGTCGCTAACATAGCGCGCCGCGCCAGCGCCCGATATCCGCGGACCGCATCGCCCAGATCTTTCTGCATCGCGGGTCACGACGATCGCGTGCGCAATCGTTCCTCGCAATGGGTGCGCCTGCAACGGGCCGCCCGGCAGGGATCACGACGTGCCCATGGGTCCGATGGAATCGTCGCAGCGCGTGTATCTTGCCTCCAACCCTGCACCCCCGCCGGGCGCGCGCCTTTCTCACTGCGGACGGCAAGTCTGGATCGCCGCGCTGCTACGATGCGCCGGCTCCGGGGCCACAACACCGAGGTGGCGATTGGCGACGGTCACCGTGGATCACGGCGGGCGCGGCGGCGACGTGATCTGGCAGGAAGGCGGCACGTCCCTCAGGTTCTGCTGGGAGGGAGCCAGCTTCGGCTTCGAGGTCGGCATCCCGACCCGCGCCGACTGGACCGAGCACACGGGTCTCCCGGAGTCCCGCCGCGCCGAGGTGGTGCGCGCGCTGGGCGACGCATTCATCCAACAACGGACGCGGGGTGGACACTGGGTGCTGATGGAGCACGATCACGGGTGCTGGCTTCAGATCCACCCAGGCTGAATCCCGCCGCCCAAGCTTCGTATCCACCACCGAACCGGCAACCGGCAGGCGCAGGATCTTCGCCGCACCTGCGACAACCCGCCGCGGCGCTGTTCGACACGCGGTCGAGGGCACCGCCCGCGGGCCAATCGGCGCGACGAATCACATGTTGCGCCGATACTCCCCACCCACCTCGTACAGCGCGTGGCTGACCTGCCCCAGTGAGTTGTACTTCACGGCTTCGACCAGGGCCTCGAACAGGTTGCCGCGGGTGCGGGCGGTGTGCTGGAGGTGGGGTAGCGAGCCGGGACCCTGCGGCGTGCCGGCGTCCGGCGCGGCCATGCCGCGAGCCGCGCCCGCCGCCTTGTTGCGCGCGGCGCGGAAGGCCTCGACGTTGCGGATCTGCTGCTGCTTCTCGGCTTCCGTGGAGCGGATCAGCTCGATGGTGGTGGCGGTCTCGCCCGCGTGCTCCTTCGGCAGGTAGGTGTTGACGCCGATCAGGGGCAGCGAGCCGTCGTGCTTGAGCTGTTCGTAGTAGAGGCTCTCTTCCTGGATCTTGCCGCGCTGGTACATGGTGTCCATGGCGCCGAGCACGCCGCCGCGCTCGCTGATCGCCTCGAACTCCTTGTAGACGGCTTCCTCGACCAGATCGGTGAGCGTGTCGACCACGAAACTGCCCTGCCAGGGGTTCTCGCAGAAGTTGAGTCCCAGTTCGCGGTTGATGATCAACTGGATCGCCACCGCGCGGCGCACGCTTTCCTCGGTCGGGGTGGTGATCGCCTCGTCGTAGGCGTTGGTGTGCAGGCTGTTGCAGTTGTCGAACAGGGCGTACAGGGCCTGCAGCGTGGTGCGGATGTCGTTGAACTGGATCTCCTGCGCGTGCAGCGACCGGCCGGATGTCTGCACGTGGTACTTCAGCATCTGGCTGCGCGGGCCGGCGCCGTAGCGCTCCTTCATCGCGCGCGCCCAGATGCGCCGCGCCACGCGGCCGATCACCGTGTACTCCGGGTCCATGCCGTTGGAGAAGAAGAAGCAAAGGTTCGGGGCGAAGTCGTCGACCTTCATCCCGCGCGCGAGGTAGTACTCGACGATGGTGAAGCCGTTCGACAGGGTGAACGCCAACTGGCTGATCGGGTTCGCGCCGGCTTCGGCGATGTGGTAGCCGGAGATGCTGACCGAGTAGAAGTTGCGCACCCCGTTCGACACGAAGTACTGCTGGATGTCGCCCATCATGCGCAGGGCGAACTCGGTGCTGAAGATGCAGGTGTTCTGCGCCTGGTCTTCCTTCAGGATGTCGGCCTGCACCGTGCCGCGCACGGATTCCAGCGTGCGCGCCTTGATGCGCGCGTAGGTCTCCGCGTCGACCACCTCGTCGCCGCTGACTCCCAGCAGCGCCAGGCCCAGGCCCTCGTTGCCCTGCGGCAGCGGGCCCGCGTAGCGCGGCCGCGGGCGGTCCGCGTAGCGCTGCTCGATGATCTTCTCGGCCTTGGCCCAACGCTCGGAATCTTCGAGCAGGTACTTCTCGACCTGCTGGTCGATCGCGGTGTTCATGAACGTCGCGAGGATGATCGGCGCGGGGCCGTTGATGGTCATCGACACCGAGGTCTTGGGATCGCACAGGTCGAAGCCCGAGTAGAGCTTCTTCATGTCGTCCAGCGTGGGGATGTTGACGCCGGAGTTGCCGATCTTGCCGTAGATGTCGGGGCGCGCGTGCGGGTCCTCGCCGTACAGCGTGACGCTGTCGAAGGCGGTCGACAGGCGCACCGCGGGCTGGCCGAGGCTCAGGTAATGGAAGCGGCGATTGGTGCGCTCCGGCGTGCCCTCGCCGGCGAACATGCGGATCGGGTCCTCGCCCTCGCGACGATAGGGATAGACGCCACCGGTGTAGGGATAGTGGCCCGGCAGGTTCTCCTTGCCGAGGAACTTCAGCAGATCACCCCAGTCGCGGTGGCGCGGCGGGGCGATCTTCGGGATCTTCTGCTGGCTGAGCGAGGTGCGGTAGTTGTCGACCCGGATGGTCTTGTCGCGCACCTGGTACTCGTTGACCTCGTCGGTGACCGACTTGAAGCGCGCGGGCCAGTCGCGCAGCAGCCTCAGGGATTCGGGCGTGAGGTCGTCGAGGGCCGCGTTGTAGCGCTGGCGCAGGGTAAGGAGCGTGCGATCCACCTCGGCGGAAGCGAGTGCGCCATCGCGACCGCGGGTCGGTGTGGGAGCGAGCGCATGCTCGCGACCGGCACCTTCATCCGGCGTCGAACGCCCGGACTGCGGCAGTCGCGAGCGTTCGCTCGCTCCCACAGGGGTGACGCCCGTTGCCGGATACGGGGCGAGCGGGGCCGGAAGTTCCGGATCGCCCAGGTCACGCAGGGTCTCGTAGTAGCTGTGCAGGCGGCTCGCGATCTCGGCCTGCGAATCGCAGCGGGCGTTGATCGCCCGGCCCTGTTCGGCGATCTCGGCGAGATAGCGCACGCGGGCGCCGGGGATCAGCACGGTGGCGCGGGGTTCCCTGAGCGCGGTGTCGACCTGCGGCTGCCAGTCGCAGCGCTCCGTGCCGTCGAGCTTGAGTTTGGTGCGCAGCAGACGGCACAGGTTCACGAACATCCAGGTCACGCCCGGATCGTTGAACTGGCTGGCGATGGTCGGGTAGACCGGCACGTCCTCGTCGGCCAGCTTGAACGCCGTGCGGTTGCGCTTCCACTGCTTGCGCACGTCGCGCAGCGCGTCCTCGGCGCCGCGCTTGTCGAACTTGTTCAGCACGACGAGTTCGGCGAAGTCGAGCATGTCGATCTTCTCGAGCTGGCTCGGCGCGCCGTAGTCGGAGGTCATCACGTAGACCGGGAAGTCGACCAGGTCGACGATCTCGGAGTCGCTCTGGCCGATGCCTGCGGTCTCCACCATCACCAGGTCGAAGCCCTGTGCGCGCAGGAAGGCCACGCAGTCCTTGAGCACGATATTGGTCGCCACGTGCTGGCGGCGGGTGGCCATGGAGCGCATGAAGACGCGGTGGCTGCGCAGGGCGTTCATGCGGATGCGGTCGCCGAGCAGCGCGCCACCGGTGCGCCGGCGCGTGGGATCGACCGAGATCACCGCGATGCGCATCGCGGGGAAGGCGGCGAGGAAGCGGTTCATTAGCTCGTCGGTGACCGACGACTTGCCCGCGCCGCCGGTGCCGGTCAGCCCGATCACCGGCGTGCGCCCGCCCGCGAGTTGCCACTGCTTGCGCAGCGTGGCGAGTTCGGCCTCCGCCAGCCGGCCGTTCTCGATCGCCGACAAGGTGCTCGCCAACGCGATCTCGGACGCAAGACCGGGATCAGCGTGCGTTTTCCCCGCGGTGACGTGGACATCGCCGGAAGTGGCGCCGGAAAACGCACCCTGACCCCGGTGCTCGCGCGCGGTTTCGGTGCGGCGCACGAGGTCCTCGATCATCGCCACCAGCCCCATCGCCATGCCGTCGTTGGGGTGGTAGACGCGCTCCACGCCGTAGGCATGCAGTTCGGCGATCTCCTCCGGCGTGATGGTGCCGCCGCCGCCGCCGAACACGCGGATGTGCGGTGCGCCGCGCTCGCGCAGCATGTCCACCATGTACTTGAAGTACTCCATGTGCCCGCCCTGGTAGGAACTCAGGGCGATGCCGTCGGCGTCCTCCTGCAGGGCGGCGCGCACGACGTCTTCCACCGACCGGTTGTGCCCGAGGTGGATCACCTCCGCGCCCTGCGCCTGGATCAGCCGGCGCATGATGTTGATCGCGGCGTCGTGGCCGTCGAACAGGCTGGCGGCGGTGACGAAGCGCAGCGGCGAGCGCTCCGGCGCGGCGCCGGCGGCGGGAACGCGATTGGCGGGGGCGCTCATGGCGGCTCCGGGGCATTGCGGAAAGGCCGCGATTGTAGCGCAGACCCCTCCGCCGCCCGGGCGCCGCCGCGCCCTACTCGATGCCCAGCGGGACCTCGTTGCCGCCGGTCGCGCCGGCGCGGCGCCGCGGGCGGAACGGGATGACCTTGCCGTAGACGCGATCGACGGTCACGCGGTTGCGACCGGCGCGCCGCGATTCCTCGCAGGCGCGCTCGGCGCGCGCCAGCAGGACCGCCAGCGAGTCCGTGCCGTGCTCGGCGCAGGCCACGCCCATGCTGCTGGTCACACCCAGCCACGGCAGCCCCGGCAGGCGCATGCGACGGATCGCCGCACGCACGTGCAGCGCGATGGCGTGCGCCTGGTCCGGCTCGATCGCCGGCATCGCCACCGCGAACTCGTCGCCCGCGACCCGCCCGGCGAAGTCCAGCGGCCGGATCGCGCCGCGCAGCGCGGTCGCGACCTGCACCAGCAGTTCGTCGCCGATCTCGTGCCCGTGGGTGGCATTGATGCTGCGGAAGTGGTCCACGTCGAGCAGCAGCAGGCCGAAGTCGCGCCCGTCGGCCAGCGCCTGCGCACGGGCGGTTTCGGCGCGCTCGAAGAACTCGCGCCGCGCCAGCAGGCCGGTCAAGCCGTCATGGCCGCTCGCCGAATGCAGGCGCCGCTCGATCGCCTTGTGCGCGCTGACGTCGCGCTCGACCGCCAGCAGGTGCGACACCCGCCCGTCGCGGTCGCGCATCGGCGTGATCGCGAGGTCGACCCAGAACGGCTGCCCCTCGCGCGTGTAGTGGAGCAGCACCTCGCGCGCCGCCTCGCCGCGGGCGAGCGTGGCACGCAGGCGCGCCAGCATCGCTGCGTCCGTGCCGGGGCCGCGCAGCATGCAGATGCTGCGGCCGACAATGTCGGCCGCGCCGTAGCCGGTCAGGCGGGTGAACGCGGGATTGACGTAGACCACCCGCGGGCCCTCGCCATCCAGCGGCATCGCCTCGGTGACCACGACCACGTCCCGCAGGAGGCGGACGACCTGCTCGAAATCCGGTTCCATTCAGGCACACCCCTCCGGCGCACGGCCCGGGCGGGACGCCCCGCCGACGAAGGGCTCATCGGCCGGCGGGGCGCCGGTCTTGAGGTGGCTTCCGCACGACCCGACCGTGGCGTCGGGGGCACCCCGACCGATCGCGCCACCGCCCCTCTGATGCGCGCCGTCGCGGAAGCTTGGCAGTCCGTGCTCAGGCCACGAAACCGGTCTCGCGCAGGGCCCGCGCGAGGCGTCGCCCCCAGGTGGCCTGCGCGTCGCCGTCGGCGACCACATCGTTGCGCAACTCGAACATCACGTGCGGCAGGCCGCGGCGGACGGCGTGGTACTCCAGCGTCCAGCCCATCGCCGTGCGTCCGTCATAGGGCTGGTTGTCGCCGACGTGCCAGCCATCGCCGGCCAGCCAGTCGATCAGGGGCGCAACCGGTGCGCGGTCGAGCTTCCACAGCACGCCGATCTCCCACGGCCGCGCGACGCCACCGAGCACCGGGTTGAACGAGTGCACGGCCACCACGGTCGGTCGCACGCCATGCGCGTGCAGCCCGTCGAGGTGGGCGTCGATGCGTGCGTGGTATGGCGCGTGGAAGCGCGCGACCCGCGCGGCGCGCTCGTCGTCGCTGATCGTGAGGTTGCCGGGCACGAAGGTGTTGTCGCTCTCGGCGAGGATCAGCGTGGCATCGTCGTGCGCGCGGTTGAGGTCGACCAGCAGGCGCGAATGGATGCCGTGCACCAGCGGGCAGTCCAGCGCCGACGCCAGCGCCACCGCCGCGCCGTGGGCGCCAGGATCCCAGGCGATGTGGCGGTCCAGTTCGTCCGGCGGCAGGCCGAGGTCGGCGTACTCGGCGGGCACGTGGTTCGACGCGTGGTCGCACAGCACGACCACGTCGCGCCGGGCGCCGGGCACGAAGCGGAACGGCAGGTCGGTCACGCCCGGAGTGTGCCGCAAGGCCAGGGTGCCGGCCAGCATGCGGCGATTGACCTGGGTCAGGATCGGCCGGCCAGCGCCCCGCCAGCCTGTGGGGGTCGGACCGGGAGGCGACGATGGACCCCATGGCGCGCGACCATCCGCCGGGATCGGCGGCGGAGATTGCCCGGTTCGCGCAGCTGCAGCGCGGGCTGGCGCCGCTGTTCCGCCGCATCGCCGACGATCCGGCGGCACCGCGCACCGTGGTGGTGGTGCCGGGACTGAGCATGGACCCCGCCGCGCTGGCGAAGGTCGCGGGCGTCCGCCACTACGAAGAGCGGCACCTCGCGATGCTGATGTGGCTGCGGCTGCCGGCGACGCGCGTGGTCTACGTCACCAGCGAGCCGCTCGACCCGGTGGTGGTGGACTACTACCTCAACCTGCTCAGCGGCGTGCCGGCCTGCCACGCACGCGCGCGCCTGGTCCTGCTGTCGGCCTACGACGCCTCGACCGATTCCCTGACCCGCAAGCTGCTGGCCCGGCCGCGCCTGCTGGCGCGGCTGCGGGCGGCGATCGGCGACCCGGCGCAAGCCCATCTGTCCTGCTTCGCGGCCACGCCGCTGGAGCGCACGCTGGCCGTGCGGCTCGGCATTCCGCTGTACGCCTGCGACCCCGCGCTGGCCGACCTCGGCAGCAAGAGCGGCAGCCGCGAAGTGTTCCGCGAAGCCGGCATCGCCCTGCCCGACGGCGCCGAGCGCCTGCGCGACGCGACCGACCTCGCGCACGCCATCGCCGCCCTCAAGGCGCGTCAGCCGGCGCTGCGCCGGGTGGTGACCAAGCACGAGCACGGCTTCTCCAGCGAAGGCAACGCGGTGCTGGACCTGCCGCCGGGCGAGGTCGACGCGGCCTGGGTCGCCGACGCGCTGCGCCGCGACCTGCGCTGCGAAGCGCCGGGCGAGACGATCGCAGGCTATCTCGCCGCCTTCACCGCCAGCGGCGGCATCGCCGAGGCCTGGGTCGATGGCGTGGACAAGCGCTCGCCGTCGGTGCAGATGCGGATCAACCCGCTGGGCGGGCTGGAACTCATCTCGACCCACGACCAGGTGCTCGGCGGGCCGAGCGGGCAGATCTTCATCGGCAGTTCCTTCCCCGCCGACCCCGCGTATCGTGCCTCGCTGCAGCAGGCCGGACTGCGGGTCGGCGAGGTGCTGCGCCGGCGCGGGGTGCTGGGCCGCTTCGCGGTCGACTTGGTCAGCGTGCGCGACGGGCCGGCATGGCGCCACGTCGCGATCGAGATCAACCTGCGCAAGGGCGGCACCACCCTGCCTTTCCAGATGCTGCAGTTCCTCACCGGCGGCACCTGCGCGGACGACGGTTCCTTCCGTACGCCGGTCGGCACGGTGCGCTGCTACCACGCCACCGACAACCTCGTGCGCCTGGCCTACCGCCGCCTGATCCCCGAGGACCTGGTCGACATCGTGGTGCGCCACCGGCTGCACTTCGACCCGACCACCCAGCAGGGCGTGGTGTTCAACCTGATCGGCGCGCTGTCGGAATTCGGCAAGCTCGGCCTGGTCTGCATCGCCGACACCCCGGCCGCGGCGCACGCGCTGTTCGACCGCACGGTGGCGGTGCTGGACGCCGAGGCCGGCGTCGATGGCGCGCCGGCCTGAGACGAACCGAACACAACGTGACCGGCGCAGCGGCGGAAGCGCCCGACGCGCTCAGGGATTCGCGCCCGGGCACCGGGGCAGCGGTTCGAAGTCATCGCAGTGCTGCTGCGGGTAGCGCGCGCGGAGAACGAGATAGCCGAGACCCGCGGCATTGAAGCCCGGCGCGTTGGCACGGAACGCCCCGACCAGCAGATCGCCGCGACCGTCAGCGTTGAAGTCGCCGCGCTGTCCGATCGCGAAGCCGGCGAAGCCGCTGGCGGTATCGCCGCGGTACTCCGCGCCGCGGCCGTTCTCGAGCGCTGCGAGGTCGGTGATGGACGGCAACGGACTCGCCAGCGGACGGCCGTAGACCAGGTGCAACCGTCCGGCCGCAGCGAGCGCGCCGTTGGCCGCGTTGTGCGCGCCGATCAGCAGGTCGTCGATGCCGTCGCCGTCGGTGTCGCCCGGCGTGCCGAGCGCGGCGCCGGTGTAGTTCACCGCCCCCGCACGGTTGAACGCGATCGCGAGCCCGGGCGCGATCAGGTCGGCGACCGCCCGGTTGAAGCTCGGTGCGTTGCCACCGGTCCCCCACACCACCAGCACCGCACCGGCCTGGTTGCGACCCGCGGCGTCGGCCAGCGGCGAGCCCATCGCGAGATCGGGCCGGCCGTCGGCATTGAAGTCTCCGGTCGCCAGCGCGCTGCCCAGTCGTCCGCCGGCCAGCGCGGTCGAGCCATTGCCATTGAACTGCATGCCCTGGGCGGTGGTGAAGCCGGTGATCGGCTCGCTGGCGGCGAAAGCCAGGCCCCCCGCGGTGTCGGCACGCCCGAACACCACGTAGGTGGCACCCGATTCGGCGTCGTGCAGCGGCGCGCCCACCGCGAGGTCGCCGATCCCGTCGCCGTTGGTGTCGGGCATCCCGCGCACGGCCCAGCCGAAGCGCGATCCATTCGACGGCCCGGTGAGCGCCACCGCGCGCGGCGAACCGGTGAGGCCGAGCCCGGTGATCGTCTGCACCGGGAATGCCGGCGGCCCCGCCTGCCCGAACACGATCCACGCGCGACCATTGGCGATGCCGCTGTACTCGCCGATCACCAGGTCGCTGAAGCCGTCGTTGTTGAAACGGCCGGACGAGACCGACAGCCCGAAGTTGGCGCCGGCGTTGAGCGCGGTCAGCCGGAAGCCGAAGCCGTCGAGGCTCGAGAGGTCGATAGTGGCGGGGAACTGCGCGCGGCCGTAGATCAGGTAGATCGATCCGGCACCGGATGCCTGCCCGCCGACGTGCGGGGCACCGACCACGAGGTCGTCGATCCCGTCCCCGTTGAAGTCACCCGCCCGCGCCACCGACCAGCCGGTCAGGTTCTGCAGCGAATCGCCGATCAGGCGGAAGCCGTTGCTGCCATCGAGCAGGCCCGGATCGAGATCGCGCTGGTTGAACGCCGCCGCGCGCCCGAACACGACGTAGACCACGCCCGAGTTGGGCACGGACCGCGCCACGGCCGGCGCGCCGACCGCGAGATCGTCGAAGCCATCGTCATTCAGGTCGCCGACGAAGTCGATGGCACGGGCATGGTCGGCGCCCGCAGCGTCGGCGACCACGCGCAGCGTGGCGGGCGCCGCGACGTCACCCAGCGGAACGATCGCGGCGGCATGGACCCCGCCGGCGCCGAGGCAAAGCGCGGCGGCAGCGAGGCGGCCTGCACGACAGACGAAGGACATTCGGGACGGCTCCGGATCGAGGATCGACCCGGAAAGTCTCGGCGGCGACGGTGGGCACCGAATCCCACGGACATGGGAGCCACCGCACGCGTTGCAATGCGTTGCACGATCGCGCGCGGCACGCCGTCGGCGCGGCGCGCGGCGGCGCTCACTCCGGCGCGCGGATCTCGAAGTCCGCGTCGAAGTCGTAGGTCTGCTCGGTGGTGGACTTCGTGCCCATCGCCTCGCCGACGATCTCCTGCTTCAGCGGCAGGCCGCTGTCGGCGTCGATCCAGATCTTCACCGCGCTGCGCGAGGTGACGCCCATCATGGTCACCGTGGAATCGTAGGCGTACACGCGCGCCTCGGCGCCGTCGACGCGCTCGCCGTCGAGCTCGCGCACGTTGCTCATGCCGTCGTAGGTCTTTTTCATCGCCTCGGGGGTCAACGAGGCCACCATGCGGCTCATGTCCATCGGCAGCTTCATCCAAGTGCCACCCTGCTTCATCCAGCTGGCGCCGGGCAGGATGATGTACTCCATCCGGGTGCCACCGGTCTCCATGCGCATGTGGTAGCGATCGGGCCAGATCGCCTTGTTCTCCATTCGCGTCACGTCGCCGTTCGAAGTGGTGGTGCCGCGCATGGTGAAGCGGCCCTTCTCCATCATCGCCTGGTGCGCGGCCATGATGTCCTCCTTCGGGCCGGCCTGCGCGGGCGTGGCGAAGGCCAGCGCGAACAGCGCGGCGGAGACGAAGCGGACGATGCGTGCAGTGGCCATGCGGGGCTCCGGATCGGGGCGCGACGCCCCGGGCGGCGCGCAGCATACAACCGCCGGCACCGCCCACGCCTCTGACCGCCTGCCGGTCGCCACGCTACAATCGGCGGCTCACGGCACGCGACCCGCGCGCCGGCGACGGGAGGATGGCGGCGGCGCAGCGCGCGGCCGGGTCGCCCTTCGCGCCCCTGGATCGCACGGAGCCGCCATGATCTTCGAATCCCTCGGCCGCAACGGCCACGAGCAAGTCGTCTTCTGCCACGCCCGCGAGGCCGGCCTGAAGGCGATCATCGCCATCCACAACACCTGGCTGGGCCCCGCGCTCGGCGGCCTGCGCATGTGGAACTACCGCAGCGAACAGGAGGCGCTCGACGACGTGCTGCGCCTGTCGCGCGGCATGACCTTCAAGGCCGCCGTGGCCGGGCTCAACCTGGGTGGCGGCAAGGCGGTGATCTGGGGCGACCCGGCGAAGGACAAGAGCGAGGCGCTGTTCCGCGCCTTCGGCCGCTTCGTGCAGTCGCTCAACGGCCGCTACATCACCGCCGAGGACGTCGGCATCGACGTCAACGACATGGAGTACGTGCTCAAGGAAACCGAGTACGTCACCGGCGTGCATCAGGTGCACGGCGGCTCGGGCGACCCGTCGCCGTTCACCGCCTACGGCACCCTGCAGGGCCTGCGCGCGGCGCTGCAGGTGGCGTTCGGCGACGAGGAAGTGGGCAAGCGCAGCTTCGCCGTGCAGGGCGCGGGCCACGTCGGCATGGAATTCATCAAGCTGCTGCGCGAGCAGGGCGCGAAGGTGTTCGTGACCGACATCCACCCCGACCTGGTGCGCACCGCGGTCGACGAGCACGGCTGCACCGCGGTCGGCCTGGACGAGATCTACGATGTCGACGCCGACGTCTATTCGCCCTGCGCGCTGGGCGGCACGGTCAACGCGACCACCCTGCCGCGCCTGAAGTGCAAGGTGATCTGCGGCGCGGCCAACAACCAGCTGGCCAGCGACGCAATCGGCGAGGAGGTCGAGAAGCGCGGGATCCTGTACGCGCCCGACTACGCGGTGAATGCCGGCGGCCTGACGAACGTGTCGCTGGAAATCGACGGCTACAACCGCGAGCGCGCGATGCGCATGACCCGCACGATCTACTACAACCTCGGCAAGATCTTCCGCATCGCCCGCGACGAAGGCATCCCCACCTTCCGCGCCGCCGACCGGATGGCGGAGGAGCGCATCGGCTCGATCAGCCAGGTGCGCAAGACGGCCGCATGCGCGGCGCCGCCTGACCCCGCCGCCGCACCGACGCAACCGGAGCCCGCCATGCGCCCCTTCCAGTTGACCGAAGAACTCGACCTGCTGCGCGAAAGCGTGCGCGCCTTCGCCGACAAGGAGATCGCGCCGCGCGCCGACCGCATCGACCGCGACAACGCGTTCCCGATGGACCTCTGGCGCAAGCTGGGCGACCTCGGGCTGCTGGGGATCACGGTCTCGCCCGACCACGGCGGCTCCGGCATGGGCTACCTCGCCCACGTGGTGGCGCTGGAGGAGATCTCGCGCGCCTCCGGCTCGGTGGGCCTGTCCTACGGCGCGCATTCCAACCTGTGCGTGCAGAACATCGCCAACAACGCCAATGACGCGCAGAAGGCGAAGTACCTGCCGAAACTCTGCGCCGGCGAGTGGGTCGGCGCGCTGGCGATGAGCGAGCCGGGCGCGGGCTCCGACGTGGTGGGTTCGATGGCCTGCCGCGCCGAGTTGAAGGGCGACCGCTGGATCGCCAACGGCTCCAAGATGTGGATCACCAACGGCCCGGACGCCGACGTGCTGCTGGTCTACCTGCGCACCGCGCCGCGTCCGGCCGGCAGCCGCTGCATGACCGCCTTCATCGTCGAGAAGGGCATGAAGGGCTTCTCGACCGCGCAGAAGCTCGACAAGCTCGGCATGCGCGGCTCCAACACCTGCGAACTGGTGTTCGAGGACTGCGAGATCCCCGACGAGAACCGCATCGGCGAGGTCAACGAGGGCGTGCGGGTGCTGATGAGCGGCCTCGACACCGAACGTCTGGTGCTCTCCGGCGGCCCGATCGGCCTGATGCAGGCCGCGCTGGACCTGACCCTGCCCTACGTGCGCGAGCGCAAGCAGTTCAACGCCCCGATCGGCACCTTCGGGATCATGCAGGCGAAAGTGGCCGACATGTACACCGCGCTGCAGTCCTCGCGCGGCTTCGCCTACATGGTGGCGCAGGACTTCGACCGCGGCATCAAGAGCCGCATCGACCCCGCGGCCTGCCTGATGAACGCCTCGCAGAACGCGGTCAAGGTGACGCTGGAAGCGATCCAGGCCCTCGGCGGCAACGGCTACATCAATGACTACCCCGCCGGCCGTCTGCTGCGCGACGCCAAGCTGTACGAGATCGGCGCCGGCACCAACGAGATCCGCCGGATGCTCATTGGGCGTGAGTTGTTTCACGGGAAGAGCTGAGCGTGTTGCGAGGGCCCAGGGCCCAGGGCTCAGGGCACAGTCGAGGAACGTAGGGTGCAATGAGCGCAGCGAATTGCACCGGCTTCGATGCGGGAGCAGGGCCCAGGGTATAGGGCCCAGGCCATAGTGGCCGCTCGACATGCGCAGTCCGCAGCGCGCGGCGTCATCGGCGCGAAATCAGGGTACAGGGCCCAGGGTATAGCCGACGGTAGGGCGGGCTGCTGGCGTGCCGCACCTGAAGGGAACCACTGTCGTTCACTGTCCGTGTCGGCCCTCAGTCATCGCACCTCGCCTGTACCCTGGGCCCTATACCCTGCTCTCGGCGAACCGTGCGCCGCAATTCGCCGCGCGCCTCGCACACGACAGCCGGAACTCTGGGCCCTGGGCCCTGGGCCCTGGGCCCTGAGCCCTGGGCCCTCTGCCCCCTCGCAGCGCCACACCGCGCCCCACCCAAAGATCCGGTAGCGCGAGTGCCCCCGCCGCACGTCGCATTGTGCCCCCGATGCCGCAGCGCAATAATCAGCGCCCCCAACGCGGAGCCTCGCCATGTCGGATTCGATCGTCATCGTCGGTGCCAAGCGCACCGCCATCGGCGCCCTGCTGGGCCAGTTCACCGGCGTACCCTCGCCCGTCCTGGGCGCGACCGCGATCAAGGCGGCGGTCGAGCAGGCCGGCATCGCCCCGGCCGACGTGTCGGAAGTGATCATGGGCTGCGTGCTGCCGGCCAACCTCGGCCAGGCGCCGGCGCGGCAGGCGATGCGCCAGGCCGGCATCCCGGATGCGGCGGGCGCGACCACCATCAACAAGGTCTGCGGCTCCGGGATGAAGGCGATCATGCTGGCCCACGACCTGATCCGGGCCGGCAGTGCGGACGTGGTGGTGGCCGGCGGCATGGAGTCGATGACCAACGCGCCGCACCTGATCCCCAACTCGCGCGTGGGCGTGAAGTACGGCGACTTCCAGGCGATCGACCACATGGCCTGGGACGGGCTCACCAATCCGTCCGACAAGAAGGCAATGGGCGTGTTCGCCGACGCCACCGCGGCCAAGTACGGCTTCACCCGCGAACAGCAGGACGCCTATGCCGCCGAATCGGTGCGCCGCGCGCAGGCCGCGGTCGCCACCGGCGCGTTCAAGGCCGAGATCGCGCCGGTGACCATCGCCGGGCGCAAGGGCGACGTGGTGGTCGACACCGACGAATCCCCAGGCAAGCTCGACGCCAGCAAGATCCCCAGCCTCAAGCCGGCGTTCAGCAAGGACGGCACGGTGACCGCCGCCAGTTCGTCCAGCATCAGCGACGGCGCGGCCGCGACCATCGTGATGCGCGAGTCGGAGGCGACCCGCCGCGGCCTGAAGCCGCTGGTGCGCATCGTCGGCCATTCGACGAACTCGCACGAGCCGGAGTGGTTCACCACCGCCCCGGTCGGGGCGATGCAGAAGCTGCTGGCCAAGGTCGGCTGGAAGGTGTCGGAGGTGGACCTGTTCGAGGTCAACGAAGCCTTCGCCGTGGTCGCGATGGCGCCGATGAAGGACCTCGGCGTGCCGCACGAGCGGCTCAACGTCAATGGCGGCGCCTGCGCGCTTGGGCATCCGATCGGCTGCACCGGCGCGCGCCTGGTGGTCACCCTGGTGCACGCCCTGCACGCCCGCGGCGGCAAGCGCGGCGTCGCGGCGCTGTGCATCGGCGGCGGCGAAGCCACCGCGATCGCCGTGGAAGTTCCCTGAGGCTTGCTGTAAAACGTCGGTCCCGGCCCGGGTTCATGCGGCCGGACACACTCGAAAAATCAGGAATCCGAGGAGAGCGTTCATGAAGATGACCAAGATCGCGCTGGCTGCCGCCATCGCGCTGGGCCTCGCGGCCTGCTCGCAGCAGTCCGCCGACCAGGCCAAGGAAGCCGCCGACAAGGCCGCCGCCGCCGCCCAGCAGGCTGCCGACGCGACCAAGCAGGCTGCCGATCAGGCCGCCCAGGCCGCACAGCAGGCCGGCCAGGCCGCGACCGAAGCCGCGCAGGCGGTGGGTGACGCCGCGCAGCAGGCCGGCCAGGCCGCGGGCCAGGCGGTCGATGCCGCCCAGCAGGCCGCGGGCGACGCCGCGAAGGCCGCCGGCCAGGCGGTCGATGCCGCCGCCGACGCCGCCAAGGCGGAAGCCGACAAGGCCGCCGCCGCGGTGGAAGAGAAGGTCGAGGAAGTGAAGGAAGAGGCCAAGAAGGACGGCTGATCGCCGACCTTTTCCTCGCAGCACCCGAAGCCCCCGCCCTGCGGGGGTTTCGCTTTTCTGGCCGCCCGATTGGCCACCGATGGCGCGCCGACCTACACTGCGCGCTTTCCGCCATCGCAGCCACCATGCCCCTCCTGCGCAGCCACATCGATCCTCGCAGCGCCGACTTCCAGGCCAATGCCGCGCACCTCGAGGGGCTGGTCGCCGACCTCAAGGCGCGGCTCGCGCGCAGCGCGCTCGGCGGCGGCGAGAAGGCGCGCGCCAAGCACACCGAGCGCGGCAAGCTGCTGCCGCGCGAGCGGGTGCGCGCCCTGCTCGACCCCGGCTCGCCGTTCCTCGAACTCTCGCCGCTGGCGGCCGACGGCATGTACGACGACGCCGCGCCCGGCGCCGGCCTGGTGACCGGCATCGGGCGGGTCAACGGGCTGGAGGTGATGGTGGTGGCCAACGACGCCACCGTGAAGGGCGGCACCTACTTCCCGATGACGGTCAAGAAGCACCTGCGCGCGCAGGAGGTGGCCGGCGAGAACCGCCTGCCCTGCGTCTACCTCGTCGACTCCGGCGGCGCCTTCCTGCCGCTGCAGGACGAGGTGTTCCCGGACCGCGACCACTTCGGCCGCATCTTCTACAACCAGGCGCGGTTGAGCGCGCGCAACATCCCGCAGGTCGCGGTGGTGATGGGGTCCTGCACCGCCGGCGGCGCCTACGTGCCGGCGATGAGCGACGAGACCATCATCGTGCGCGAGCAGGGCACGATCTTCCTCGGTGGCCCGCCGCTGGTGAAGGCCGCCACCGGCGAGGTGGTGGATGCGGAAACCCTCGGTGGCGCCGACGTGCACACCGCGCACTCCGGGGTGGCCGACCACTTCGCCGAGAACGACGAGCACGCGCTGCAGATGGCGCGCGAGGTGCTCGCCCACCTCAACCGGCCGAAGTCCGTGCCGCTGGCGGTGCGCGCGCCGGTGGAGCCGAAGTACGACGCGCGCGAGCTATACGGCATCGTGCCGCGCGACACGCGCATCCCGTTCGACATCCGCGAAGTGATCGCGCGCCTGGTCGACGGCTCGGAGTTCCACGAGTTCAAGGCGCGCTACGGCAAGACCCTGGTGTGCGGCTTCGCACACCTGTACGGCTACCCGGTGGGCATCGTCGCCAACAACGGCATCCTGTTCGCCGAAAGCGCGCTCAAGGGCGCGCACTTCATCGAACTGTGCAACCAGCGCGACATCCCGCTGGTGTTCCTGCAGAACATCACCGGCTTCATGGTCGGCCGCAAGTACGAGAACGCCGGCATCGCCAAGGACGGGGCGAAGATGGTGACCGCGGTCGCCTGCAGCCACGTGCCGAAGTTCACCGTGATCATCGGCGGCTCGTTCGGCGCCGGCAACTACGCGATGTGCGGGCGCGGCTATTCGCCGCGCTTCCTGTGGACCTGGCCCAACGCGCGGATCAGCGTGATGGGCGGCGAGCAGGCCGCCAGCGTGCTCGCCACCGTGCGCCGCGACGGCTTCGAGGCCGCCGGCAAGGACTGGTCGAAGGACGACGAGGAATCGTTCAAGGCGCCGATCCGCGAGCAGTACGAGCGCCAGGGCAATCCCTACTACGCCAGCGCGCGGCTGTGGGACGACGGCGTGATCGACCCGGTCGACACGCGCCGCGTGCTGGGGCTCGCGATCTCGGCCGCGCTGAACGCGCCGATCGAGAAGAACCGCTTCGGCGTGTTCCGGATGTGAGCCGGCGCGCGTTCAGCCGAGGCTGAACGTGTCGGCGTCGAGGTGGAAGGGGAACCGCGTGCGGTGCGCGCGCAGCGCGTCCGCCGACAGGGTCGTGGTCACCACCTGCACCTGCGCCCCGCACTCGACCAGCGGCTGGCCGAGCGGATCGAGCGCCACGCTGCCGCCGAGGTAGTTCAGGTTGTTGCCGTCGGTGCCGGTGCGGTTGACGCCGATGCCGAAGCACAGGTTCTCGATCGCACGCGCGCGCAGCAGTGTCTGCCAGGCGTAGTGCCGCGGCGAGGGCCAGTTGGCGACGTGGATCAGCAGGTCGTAGTCGAAGTCCCCGGCCACCGTGTGGTCGAAGCGATTGCGCGAGAACACCGGGAAGCGCAGGTCGTAGCAGACCAGCGGGCAGACCCGCCAGCCGGCCAGGTCGACCACCAGGCGCTGCGCGCCGGGCGTGTAGCGCTGGTGCTCGTTGGCGTAGCGGAACAGGTGCCGCTTGTCGTAGCTGGCATGCGAGCCATCCGGCCGCATCCACAGCAGGCGGTTGAAGTAACGCTCGCACTCGCGCACCACGACCGATCCGGTGACCACCGCGCCGACCTCGGCCGCCAGCGCGCGCAGCCAGTGCACGGTCTCGCCGTCCATCGCCTCGGCGTTGCCCAGCGTCTCGTTGGTGAAGCCGGAGGTGAAGGTCTCCGGCAGCACCACCAGGTCGCTGCGTCCGGCGACGGAGCGCACCAGCTCGCCGTACAGCGCGCGGTTGCCGGCGGGGTCGTGCCAGCGGGTGTCGGCCTGCACCAGGGACACGCGCAGGTCGGCGGCATGGGCTTGCATGTGCGGTCTCCTACAGGCCGGCCAGCCGCTGCGCGGCGGCTTCCAGCGTGGCGTCGGTCTTGGCGAAGCAGAAGCGCACCAGGCGCGCGTCCGGCGCGGTTTCGTAGAACGCGCTGACCGGGATCGCGGCCACGCCGCGTTCGCGGACCAGCCACTCGCAGAACGTGCGGTCGTCGTCGGCACTGATCGCCGAGTAGTCGACGATCTGGAAGTAGGCGCCGGCGACCGGCAGGCGCTGGAAGCGCGTGTCGGCGATCAGGCCCGCGAAGCGGTCGCGCTTGGCCTGGTAGAACGCCGGCAGCGCGACGTCGTGGCCCGGGTCTTTCTCCAGAACCTCGGCCAGCGCCCACTGCGCCGGCGTGAAGGTGCTGAAGGTGACGTACTGGTGCACCTTGCGGAACTCCGCGCTCAGCGCCGGCGGGGCGACGGCATAACCGACCTTCCAGCCCGTGCAGTGGTAGGTCTTGCCGAACGAACTGACAACGATGCTGCGCGCAGCGAGCTCGTCGTGGCGCAGCACGCTCTGGTGCTCGCGGCCGTCGAAGATGATGTGTTCGTAGACCTCGTCGCTGAGCACCACGATGCCGGTGTCGCGCACCAGTTCGGCGAGCCGGTCCAGTTCCGCGCGCTCGAGCACCGCGCCGCTCGGGTTGTGCGGCGAGTTGATCAGGATCATCCGCGTGCGCGGCGAGATCGCCGCGCGCAGCCGGTCCCAGTCGATGGCAAAAGCGGGCAGGGTCAGCGGCACATGCACGGCGCGCGCGCCGGCCAGTTCCACCGCTGGCTCGTAGGAGTCGTAGCAGGGGTCGAGCAGCACGACCTCGTCGCCCGGCCGCACCAGCGCCGCGATCGCGCAGAACAGGGCCTCGGTGGCGCCGCTGGTGACGGTGACCTCGGCGTCCGGGTCGACGTGCCGGCCGTAGCAGCGCGCGATCTTGGCGCTGATCTGCTGGCGCAGCTTCGGGATGCCGGTCATCGGCGCGTACTGGTTCTTGCCTTCGGCCATCGCGCGCGCGAGCGCCTCGCGCAGCAGCGGCGGACCGTCGAAATCCGGGAACCCCTGGCCCAGGTTGACCGCCTGGTGCTGCACCGCCAGTTGCGACATCACGGTGAAGATCGTGGTGCCGACGCGCGGCAGTTTGGACGTGATCTGCATGGGGCGGGACCGGGGCGGGACGGCGGCGCAGAATATCATTCAGCCGTGGCACGCCGCAGGCGCGGGCGGCGCGTCCGCGGCGTCGATCGCGAACCGTTATGAGCTTATGCGCTTGCGCCGTCGACACCACCCTCGCCGCGGTGCGTGAGGTGCCGGCCGCGCGCAAGCGCGGTCTTGCATCCCGCCTTTCGTAGGAGCCCGCTTGCGGGCGACCGCCACCCCCATCCTCGCCGCGACGTGCGAGGTGCCGGTCGCCCGCAAGCGCGCTCCTACGTGCGACCGTCCGTAGGAGCCCGCTCGCGGGCGACCGCCACCCCCATCCTCGCCGCGACGCGCGAGGTGCCGGTCGCGCGCAAGCGCGCTCCTACGTGCGACCGCCCTCCCCGCCGCAAGGCAGGGTCAGCCGCCGGCGACCTGGCGCGCGGCGTCGTCGAGTGCGGCGGCGATCGCCTTTTCGAGGTTGGCGCGGGTTTCCTGCCGCATGAAGGCCTGCACGCCCTGCGCGCGGATCGTGCGGCCGCCGACTTCGGCTTCGATATTGACCCGGTACTCGCGCCGCCCGGTGCTGCCCGATTCGCGCAGCTCGGTGACCTCGTCCGGCCACTGACGGTTGGCCACGTCGCGCACGTAGCCCGAATTCGACACCTGGCCCGGCACGGCGAACGCCCCCTCCACGAACAGCACGACCTCGGCCTTGGTCACCCGCACCACGGCATCGCCCGACGCCGGGGCCGGCAGTTCCGCAAGCCGCTTGCCGAGGCGATCGACCAGCCGTGGGCTAACGCGCCGCTCGGACAGGATCAATTCAGCCCCCGCGCCGGTGTTTCGCGACTCCGCGCGCACCGGACCCTCGCGGGCGTCCTGCACCGTGTACCCGGCAGCCTGCGCCATGCCGGCGAGACCGACGAGACTGACCGCCATCAACCAACCAGCGAGCGTGTTGCGCATGTGAATTCTCCCGCGGGATCGCCAGGGCCCCGCATCCACCCGGAGGACGCACCGGCGCGGCGCCGCGTCGCACCGGGCAGGGCGGGCGCGCCATGGGCTAAAATGCCGGGCTTCCGTCCTCTCGCCAGCATCCCGATGGAACTCAACCAGGTCAAGGCCATCGTCACCGGCGGCGCCAGCGGGCTCGGCCTCGCGGTCGCCCGCCACCTCGTCGACGCCGGCGCCCGCGTGGTCCTGCTCGACCTCGCCGACGAAAAGGGCGCGGCCGCCGCCGCCGCGCTCGGTCCGCAGGCCGCCTACCGGCACTGCGACGTCACCGCCGAATCGAGCGTCCAGCAGGCGCTGGTGCAGGCCGCCGAGCACCTCGGCGGCCTGAACGCCGCGATCAACTGCGCGGGCATCCTCGGCGCCGGCCGCGTGCTGGGCAAGGACGGCCCGATGCCGCTGTCGCTGTTCGAGACCACGGTGCGGGTGAACCTGGTGGGCTCGTTCAACGTGGCCCGCCTCGCCGCGGCCGCGATGCAGCACAACCCGCCCGGCGAGGACGGCGAGCGCGGCGTGATCGTGAACACGGCCTCGGTCGCGGCCTTCGAGGGCCAGATCGGGCAGGCGGCCTACGCCGCGTCGAAAGGCGGCGTGGTCGGCATGACCCTGCCGATGGCGCGCGAGTTCGCCCGCATCGGCGTGCGCGTGATGACCATCGCGCCCGGCGTCTTCCACACCCCGATGGTTGACGGCATGCCGCCGGCGGTCTACGAGTCGCTGTGCGCGCAGGTGCCCTACCCGTCCCGCCTCGGCAAGCCGGAGGAGTTCGCCTCCGCCGTCGCCTTCGTGCTCACCAATCGATACGTGAATGGCGGGGTTATCCGGGTGGATGGCGCCGTGCGTTTGCAGCCCAAGTGAAGCAGGAATGCAGGGTATAGAGCCCAGGGCCCAGGACTTCGATGCAAGCCTTCCTCAGCTTCAAGCGCTCGGGTCCACCAACGTCAGCGAGACACCCACATCCTGCGAAGAACCCTGGGCCCTGGGCCCTATACCCTGGGCCCTGAGCCCCATCGAAGCCACAAGCCAACACCACACTGCGCCCGCAAGACCCCATGAAAGCCTACGACATCAAACGCGGCAACGTCGTCGAACACAACGGCACCACCTACCAGGTGCGCGCGGTGGAACGCAGCGCGCCGACCGGTCGCGGCGGCAACACCACGTATCGCTTCCAGCTCTACAGCGTGCCGGGCGGCGTGAAGCTCGACCTGAGCCTGCGCGCCGACGACGAACTGCCGGAGGTGGACCTCACCCGGCGCACGGCGACCTTCTCCTACCGCGAAGGCGACAACTTCGTGTTCATGGACGCCGAGGACTACACCCAGTACCTGCTCGGCCCGGAGATCGTCGGCGAACTCGCCGGCTACATCACCGAGGGCATGGAGGACTGCCAGGTCATGCTCAAGGACGACGCGCCGATCAGCCTGCAACTGCCCCAGCACGTGACGCTGGCGGTGGTCGAAACCGCGCCGGAACTGAAGGGCGCGACCGCCACCAAGCGGCCCAAGCCCGCCAAGCTGGAGACCGGCATCGAGATCCAGGTGCCGGAGTACATCGTCAACGGCGAGAAGATCCGCATCAGCACCGAGACCGGCGAGTTCGCCGGCCGCGCCTGAGGGCGTCGCGGTCCCCGGCGTGACGCCCACCACGCCCGCCCAAGACCCCGCCGCGCAGCTCACGCGCGGCGTGCTCTACATGGTGGCGAGTGCGGTGCTGTTCGGCTCGATGGCGATCTTCATCCGCCTCGCCTCGGCCGAACTGCACGCGTTCCAGATCGCGTTCTTCCGCAACTTCTTCGGCCTGGTCGCCGCGCTGCCGATCCTGTACCAGCACGGCTTCGCGATCCTGCGCACCAACAAGCTGCCGCTGTACTTCGTGCGCTGCCTGATCGGCATCGTGTCGATGCTCGCGGGTTTCTGGGCGCTGGTCCATCTGCCGCTTGCGCAGGCCGTGGCGATCTCGTACGCCACCCCGCTGTTCATCACCATCGGCGCCGTGCTGGTGCTCGGCGAGGTGGTGCGCGTACGGCGCTGGACGGCCGTCGCGATCGGCTTCATCGGCGTGCTGATCGTGGTCCAGCCGGGCACGGCGCACTTCAGCCTCGGCACCCTGGTCGCGCTGCTGGCGGCGCTGCTGAGCGGGATCGTCGCGATCAGCATCAAGTTCCTTTCGCGCACCGAAGCACCCGACGCCATCGTGCTCTACACCACGCTGATCTGGGTGCCGATGTCGCTGATCCCCGCCCTGCCCTACTGGGTCTGGCCCTCGCCGTGGGTCTGGCTGTGGGTCGCGCTGGCGGGCTTCCTCGGCACCGGCGGCCACATGCTGTGGACCCGCGCCAACCGCCTCGCCGATGCGTCCGTCATCGCGCCGATCGGTTTCGTCCAGTTGCCGGTGGTCGCGATCCTCGCCTGGCTGGTGTTCGACGAGGTGGTCGGCACCGCGGTGCTGGTCGGCTCGGCCATCATCTTCGCCAGCAACTTCTACATCGCGCGCCGCGAGGCCCAGCTCGCGCGGCGCGCGGTCACCGATCCGGACATCGGATCGGAGCCGCCGGCGGCGCCGCGCTGAGGCGCGACCGCCGCCGCGCGCGATCAGCCGCCGTCGGCGGTGAAGCCCGCGCCGACGTGCGAGCCGTCACACCAGGGTTTGGTCTTCGACTGCCCGCAGCGGCACAGCCGGACCGTGGTCGTGCGGTCGAATACGCGGCCGGTTCCGGCGCACAGCTCCAGCGCGCCCTCGAGTTCCAGGGGCCCGTTGCGTCGCGGGCGCACGGCGAGCGGCCCGTCGCGCAGCCGCAGGGCCTCCAGGCTGCGCGGCGGCGGCTCGCCGCTGGCGACGAATCCGGCCTGCGCGTGGCTGCCGTCGCAAAACGGCTTGCGCCGCGACGCGCCGCAGCGGCACAACGTGGCGCGGAATCCGGCAGGTGCGCCGCCCATCACCAGGGTCGCGGCCAGCGCATAGGGCCCGTTTTCGCGCACCTTCAGCACGTTCACCGGCGGCGCGGCCTCATCCGCGCCGCCGTCGCGCCGCCAATAGGTGATCGCGCCGCTGGGGCAGTTGCGCGCGACCGCCGCGAGCGCATCCGCATCCATCGCATCCGGGAAGATCCACGTGCCGGGCGTGTTGGCCTTGAACACACCCGGCGCCTCGAGCACGCAGTGCCGCGAGTGGATGCAGCGCGCGGCGTCGAAGCCGATGCCGATCCGCTGGCCCTCGACGCGCTCCACCGCGCCCGGCGCCGCGACGAGTTCCACCGTCGCCGACGGCTCCGGCGCGACCGGGGACGGTGACTGCGGCGCCACCGGCGCCTGGCCGGCGAGCGCATCGAGGTCGGCCGCGATCGCCTGCAGGTCATCGACCGATTCGCGCCAGGCCGCCGGGTCCTCGCCCGCGACCAGTTTCAGCGGCAGGGCTTCGGCGCGCGCCAGCAGTTCGCGCGTGCGCTCGGCGACGAAGCGCGCGGCGTGCTTTTCCGGCAGCACGGCGAGGGTGCGCAGCGCGGTGAAGGTCAGGCCGGCGTTCGGCGCATCCGGTGCCAGCCGCGCAGGCCGCGCGGCCAGCCCCTGCCCGACCGGCACCACCGCGCGCATCAGGCGATAGCTCGCCGCGAGCCAGGTGCGCTTGGCCGGCACGCTGCGCACGTTGAAGCCCTGCAGCAGGCAGCGCAGCGCGGAGGTGTAGAGCGCGTTGCCGATGTCGAGCCAAGGCGCGATGTCGGGGTGGTCGATGTGCACCCGCGCGGTGGCGAGCGGGGCGATCATCACCGGGTTGGTGGCCACCGGCCAGGCCGGCTCGAACGCGGGGTTGGCCAGCGTGGCGGCGGCCAGTTCGACCGAGATCCGCAAATAGCGCGCGAAATGCGAATCCTCGCGGTGGCGCGCCGCACCCTCGCCCTGCGTGACGATGGTGCGCAGCGCATCCAGCGCGTCCTCCAGGCCGACGATCGCGCGCACGCCCGGCAGCGGCGCCAGCGCGGCCGTCACCTGCTGGCCGGGATCGCCGATGAACAACGCCGCTTCGCCGTGCGCCTCGCTGAACGCGCGCAACGCGGCGGCCAGCGTGTTGTACAGCGTGCCCACCGTGTCGTAGTCGAAGGCACCGGGACTCAGCCGCCCGGCCGGCAACTCGCGACGGTAGTCGCCGGCCGGCTGGAACCCGGGGCCATCTGGCACCGCGATGTCCTCGGGACGCTCCAGGAACAGGAAATGCTCGATCGTCGCCGCCGAGAAACCCTGCAGGCGGATCGCGAAGCCGGCCGGATACGGCCCCGCTTCGACCGGGAAGTTCGGCCGCCCGAAGTGCGCGTTGGCGCCGAGCGCGAGCATCACGTTGCCGACCAGGCACAGATGGCCCATCTCCTCCAGCGCGACCGTGAGCAGCGCCTCGCGCCAGCGCGCCACCGCCGCCGCCTCGTCCGCGCTCCAGCGCGGGTCGACGCGCTTGAGGCTGAACGCCGCATACAGGTAGCAGCACATGAGGTTGTGCTCGATCTCCGCCGCCTCGTGCAGCCAGTAGAGGATCTGCTCGCGACTCGGCGGCGTGGCGGTGGACGGCTGCAGTGCTGCGGACATCGGGGCTTCCTGCGGGACGACCGCCCGATCCTAGCCCGATGACCTTATCTTTCGCATGCGCGATGCGATCAGGGTGCCGGCGGCCCGGCTTCGAACCCGCTGGCGAACAGCGCCGGCTCGGCGCCGATCGCCCACTGCAGCCCACCCAGCACGTGCAGGCGGAAGCGCGGGTCGGCGAACGTCTCTCTGCGATGGCCCATCCCGGTGTACCAGGCGCGGCCGCTGCCGACGCTGCGCTTCCAGGAGATCGGATGGTCGGCGCCCATCGCGCCACTGCCCGGTGCGTAGCTCGTCTCGTCGAGGCGCAGCAGCACGGTCGCCCCGGCGCGCGGATTGGCGCGGAAGTTGTACCACTCGTCGTTGAACGGAAACGATGCCGGCAGGTGCGCAGTGGACGGATCGTCCGCCACCCCGCGCAGCACCGTCGCGGTCTGGATCGCGGGATGACTCAGGAACCACGCCCCGTTGCCCAGCACCTGCGCGCCGTACCACGGCCAGCCGTACTCGCAGTCGGCCGCGGCATGGATGCCGACCCAGCCGCGCCCGGACTCCAGCCAGGCCTGGAACGCGGCCTGCTGCGCGTCGTCGAGCACGTTGCCGGTCGTGCTCAGGAACACCACGGCGTCATAGGCTGCAAGGGCCGCGGCGCTGAAGCGCGCCGGATCCTCGGTCGCCTCGACGGTGAAGCCGTGCTCGGCGCCGAGTTGCTGCAACATCGTGACGCCATCGGCGATCGATGCGTGGCGGAAGCCGAGCGTGCGGCTGAACACCAGTACCGTGTCCTGGGCCGCCAGCGGCGTCGGCAGGGCGCACCAGAGCGATGCACCGGCCATGGCCAGCAGGACGGCGGGGCGACTGGCGTTCATGCGCTGAATCTAGCGCGACCTTCCCGATCGAACTGCGAAGCCGATCCGGATCAAGGTCGCCTGAGCCGGAGGGTGTATACGGGAAGGGGGCTCGCTTGCGCCCCAGCCAAGGGAGCGATCGCATGCAACGACGCACGCTGCTGCTCGCGGGAACCGGCGCGGTGGTCGCCGCCGCGTCGGGATGGACCGCCTGGCGCGTGGCCCTGGGTTCCAGCACTGACTACGCCCATGCCATGGCGATGCTGCGCCGGCCGCTCGATCCATCGGCGGGCGTGGCCGAGTGGCTGCGCTTCGCCACCCTGGCCGCCAACGGCCACAACACGCAGCCGTGGCGCTTCCGCGCCGACGCGGGCGCGGTGTGGCTGCTGCCCGACCCGTCACGGCGCACGCCGGTCGTCGACCCCGACGATCATCATCTGTGGGCCAGCCTGGGTTGTGCGGCTGCCAACCTGGAACTCGCCGCCGCCGCCAGCGGGCGGCGCGGGACCACGTCCTTCGTGCCGGACGATGGCGGCGCCCTTCGCTTCGACCATGCGTCCGGGCCGGCGGAAGCCTCATCCCTGCTCGCCGCCGTGCCGCAGCGCCAGTCGACGCGCAGCGTCTATGACGGCCGCGCTGCCCCCTCGGGCGACCTCGCGCAGATGCTCGCCGCGGCGTCCATCCCCGGCGTGGCCACGGTGCTGCTCACGGACCGCCCCGCGATCGACCGCGTGCGCGACCTGGTGATCGCCGGCAACACCGCGCAGATGGGCGACCCCGGCTTCGTGGCGGAACTGCGCGACTGGCTGCGCTTCAGCCCGCGCGCGGCGCTGGCGCGCGGCGACGGATTGTTCAGCGCCTGCAGCGGCAATCCGACCCTGCCCGATGCGATCGGGCGGCGGCTGTTCGAGCGGGTGTTCACCATCGACGCCGAAAACGACCGCTATGCCCGCCAGCTCGACAGCTCGTCCGGCGTCGCGGTGTTCCTCGCCGAGCGCGACGACCCGGCGCACTGGGCGCTCGCCGGCGCCGCATGCCAGCGCTTCTGCTTGATGGCGTGCGCCGCCGGACTGCGCACGGCCTTCGTGAACCAGCCGGCCGAAGTCCCTTCGCTGCGCGGTGAACTGGCCGCGCTCGCCGGACTACCGGCGCGCAGGCCGGACATCGTGCTGCGGTTCGGCTACGGTTCCGCGCTGCCCTAATCCCCACGGCGGCCGCCACCAATGGTCTGAGTGCGGCGCGCCAGGGGCCACCGCCTGCCTGCTGCCGCAAAGCGGCCTCAGGCGTTGGGCACCGCGTCGAGATCCGTATAGGCCTCGACCCGGAACCGCGGCGTGCAGACGGCGAAGAACACCAGGTCGTCCGGACCGGGGTTGGCGATCCGCTGCCGTACACCCGGCGGGATCAGGACCACGTCGCCCGGACCCACGGCCTGCGGTGGCAGGTCACCGACCTCGACCTCGCCGCGGCCGGCAATCACGAGGTAGCGCTCGGCGATCCCGCGCAGCGCGTGCCAGCGCGTGGTGCCGCCGGCGGGCACGCGGGCGCGGGCGATCGACGCCTGCGGGTCGTCGTCATGGTTGGACACCTCGACGATGTGGCAGCCCTCGTCGAACCAGTACTCGGGGTGGTCGGCGAGACGGCGGATCGCGGCGTGCACTGGGGGCTCCCGGTCGGCAGGTCGGCGGCGCTCACCAGACCTCGAGCGGCCGCCAGTCCACGCACAGCGATCCACGGTCGTCGACCGCCGCGGGCGTGCGCGCCAGCCGACGATACATCACGCACTCGTCGGGGTCGTCGATCATCCGGCCGTCCTTCCGGTGGTGCAGCGTCCCGCGCCACGGCGTCCAGCCACGCCGCGCGTACCACTCGGGCTCGGCAGGCGACAGCAGCGCGATGTCGAAACCTGCCGTGCGGCGCGGCACCTCGGCCAGCAGGCGACTGGCGAGCCCGCGGCGCTGGTGGTCCGGACGTGTCGCGACGGCTTCGACATAGGCCGCGCGCAGCGCGAGGCCATCGCCGGTCCAGACGCGCCGCTCGACCCACGCGAGATGGCACACCGGTGCGCCGTCGTGCTCGGCCAGCAGATGGGTGGCACCCGCCAGCAGGTCGAAGTACGCCGCGAAGTCCTCCTCGTACGCGGCGCTGCACAGCGCGACGAGCGCCGCGCGGCGCCGTGCATCGAGCGCATCGTGGGCGAACTCCTGCAATGCATGGTCGATCATCGCCATGCGTCTTCGACGCGAAGCGCCGCGCGGGGTTCCCGAGGCCCGCCAGCCGGGCGCATCGGCTACAGTGCCGGGCCACCATGCAGCCCCGCATCGGCCCCCTGCTGACCCTCGAGATCGCCGCCGCGATGACCCGCGCGCGCGACGCGGGGGCCACGACCTGGAGCGGCTCGTTCGACCTCGGCCGCAGCGAAGCCACCGCCGCGCTCGGCCCCGACCGGTGGACCCTCGCCGGCGACGTCCATCCGTGGCCGGACGGCTTGCGAGCCCGCACGGTGTACGGTCGCGACGGCGACGGCTGGCAGGCGGTGCAACGGTTCGACGGTGGCCTGTACAAACTGGTGCCGACGGACTGGGGCGCGCCCACCTTCGAGATCGACGGCATCAAGATGCTGCCGACTGCCCAGGTCTCGCCCTGGACCGACGCCGAGCGCAAGGTCGCGCTCATCGAGCCGCGCGGCAAGCGCGTGCTCGACACCTGCGGCGGGCTCGGCTACTTCGCCGCGGCCTGCCTCGGGGCCGGGGCCGCGAAGGTGCACTCGTTCGAGAAGAGCGCCAGCGTGCTGTGGCTGCGCACGCGCAACCCCTGGTCCCCCGATCCCGCCGCGCCGGACGTGGCCAACCGGCTCACGCTGGTCCACGACGACGTCGCGAACGCGATCCTCGGCCTTCCCGATGCCGCCTTCGACGCCGCGCTGCACGACCCGCCGCGTTTCGGCATCGCGGGCGAACTGTACGCGCAGGCCTTCTACGACCAGCTGGCCCGCGTCCTGCGGCCCCGCGCCCGCCTGTTCCACTACACCGGCACGCCCAACCGCCTCACCAGCGGCCGCGACGTGCCGCGCGAGGTGGCGCGCCGTCTGGAGCGCGCGGGGTTCCGCACCCGGCCCGCACTCGACGGCGTGTTCGCCACGCGCTGAAGCAGCGCGCTGCAACGCAGCACGCGCGCCGCCGTCTCACGCCTGCCTATCGGGGCCATCGACGCAAACGATTTCCCCTGTCATCGCCTTGGGCGCAAAGTAGGGATCCGGTGGCGGCAATGGACCGCCACGCAAGGAGGAGAGCGCCATGAACGTGGAAGCGAAATGCCCGTTTTCGAGCAAGGCCGGCACCGCCGCGGTGGCCGGCGTGCGCACCCTGGCCGACTGGTGGCCCAACCAGCTCAACCTCAGGATCCTGCACCAGCACTCGTCGAAGTCCGACCCGATGGACGAGGCCTTCGATTACCGCAAGGAATTCCAGACCCTCGACCTCGATGCGGTGGTCGCCGACCTGCATGCGCTGATGAAGGACTCGCAGGCGTGGTGGCCTGCCGACTACGGCCACTACGGGCCGTTCTTCATCCGCATGGCCTGGCACGCGGCAGGCACCTACCGCATCCATGATGGCCGTGGCGGCGCCGGCAACGGCGCGCACCGTTTTGCGCCGGAAAACTCGTGGCCGGACAACGGCAACCTCGACAAGGCGCGCCGCCTGTTGTGGCCGATCAAGCGCAAGTACGGCCGCAAGCTCTCGTGGGCCGACCTCTTCATCCTCACCGGCAACGTCGCGCTGGAGTCGATGGGCTGCAAGACCTTCGGTTTCGGCGGCGGCCGCGCCGACATCTGGGAACCGGAGGAAGACATCAACTGGGGCCCGGAAACGACCTGGCTCGGCGACCAGCGTTACAGCGGCGAGCGCGAACTGGCCGATCCGCTGGGCGCGGTCCAGATGGGCCTGATCTACGTGAACCCGGAAGGCCCGAACGGCAACCCCGACCCGCTCGCCTCGGCGCGCGACATCCGCGACACCTTCGCGCGCATGGCGATGAACGACGAGGAAACCGTCGCCCTGGTCGCCGGCGGCCACACCTTCGGCAAGGCGCACGGCGCGGGGCCCGCCAGTCATGTCGGCCGCGAGCCCGAAGGCGCCGATATCGAAGCGCAGGGCCTGGGCTGGCTGAGCACCTTCGAATCGGGCGTCGGCCCGCACGCCATCACCAGCGGCATCGAGGGCGCCTGGAAGCCGCACCCCACGCGCTGGGACAACGGCTACTTCGAAACCCTGTTCGGCCATGAGTGGGAACTGACCAAGTCCCCCGCCGGCGCGCACCAGTGGAAGCCGAAGGGCGATGCCGGCAAGGGCACCGTGGTCGACGCGCACGACCCGAACAAGTTCCACCAGCCGATGATGACCACCGCCGACCTCGCGCTGCGCGTCGACCCGGCGTACGAGAAGATCTCGCGCCGTTTCCTCGCCGATCCCGCAGCCTTCCACGACGCGTTTTCCCGCGCCTGGTTCAAGCTGACCCACCGCGACATGGGCCCGCGCGCGCGCTACCTCGGCAAACTGGTGCCGTCCGAGGTGCTGATCTGGCAGGACCCGGTGCCGGCGGTTGACCATCCGCTGGTGGATGCCGCCGACATCGCGGCGCTGAAGGCCAAGCTGCTCGCCTCAGGCCTCACCGTGCAGCAACTGGTCACCACCGCCTGGGCCTCGGCCTCGACCTTCCGCGGCAGCGACAAGCGCGGCGGCGCCAACGGCGCGCGCATCCGCCTCGCCCCGCAGAAGGACTGGGAAGTGAATCGCCCGGCCGAACTCGCGAAGGTGCTCGGCATGCTCGAAGGCGTGCAGCAGGCGTTCAATGCCGCGGCGGGCGGCGGCAAGCGCGTCTCGCTGGCCGATCTGATCGTGCTCGGCGGCGCGGCCGCCATCGAGGCGGCAGCGAAGCAGGCCGGCGTCGAGATCAGCGTGCAGTTCACGCCCGGCCGCACCGACGCCCGGCAGGACCAGACCGACGCCCACTCGTTCGCGGTGCTGGAGCCCAAGGGCGACGGCTTCCGCAACTACCTAAAGAAGGGCTACGAGGGCACGGCCGCGGAACTGCTGGTCGACAAGGCGCAGTTGCTGGGCCTCACCGCGCCGCAGATGACCGTGCTGGTCGGCGGGCTGCGCGCGCTGGGCGCCAACTGGGACGGCAGTTCGCACGGCGTGTTCACCAAGCGCCCCGGCGTGCTGAGCAACGACTTCTTCGTCAACCTGCTCGACATGGGCACGACGTGGCAGCGCTCGCAGGCCGACGGCAACGTGCTCGAGGGCCGCGACCGCGCGTCCGGCGCCCTGAAGTGGACCGGCACCGTGGCGGACCTGGTGTTCGGCTCCAACTCGCAACTGCGGTCCTTCGCCGAGGTCTACGCCGCCTCCGATGCGCAGGCGAAGTTCGTGCGCGACTTCGTCGGTGCCTGGAACCAGGTGATGGAGGCCGATCGCTTCGACACCCGGACCTGAGTCCCCAACGGACCGTGCCGCCGCGACCACGGTCGCGGCGGCACGGCGGCAAGCGTCAGAACGCCGCGCGAAGGCGCACGTACCAGAACGCGCCGTTGAAGCCCCACGGCGAGGTCAGCGCGTGCTGCACGCCGAGGAACTGCAGCACCGGGTTCTGTTCGTCGCCCGGGTACTTGTCGAACACGTTCTCGCCGCCGATGGCGACAGTGTAGCGCTCGGCGAAGGTGTATCGCGCCTCGAGGTCGACCAGCGTGCCGCTGCCGTAGGCCACGGCATCCGACGCATCACCGTTGCCGAACAGGCCGCCGGTGGTCTTCCAGTCGCCGTAGTAATTCGCGCGAGCGAGCACGTCGAACGCGCCGAGGTCGTAGTCGAAGGTCAGGGTGGCGCGATCGCGCGGCACCTGGTTCTCCAGGTCGAACACGCGGTCGCCGTTGATCGTGCCGGGCCGCACGTCGACCACTTCCTGCTTGTTGTGGTTGTAGCGGAAGTCGACACCGAGCGTGCCCGGACCCACCTCGGCCGACGTGCTGACCACCACGTCCACGCCGCGCACCTCGGAGCCGAACGCGTTCGAGAAATAGGGGTCTGTTGAAATTCAAGTGGGTTATGCCGGGCGAGCGACATGCGGGTTGACCGAGTAGAAGTCGAGCTTTCCGGCGATCAGGAAAATGACGGTTCGGATCGTGGACAGGCGGGTGAATCCACGTGCCCTGCGTTTGGC
>JAJTHZ010000175.1 GCA_021299185.1 Lysobacteraceae bacterium
AAACCCTGTCTGAGCAACACCTCGATCTCCACTGCTGCCTCCTCGGTCACCATCGGCGCTTCCACAGTTGGGGAAGCCGCCGGAGTAGGCCCGGAGTGGGTCAGTTTTCAACCGGCAGGTGGGTCAGTTTCCAACTGGCGCTAACAGAAGTCATCCTGCACTCCGATCGTGGTGGCCAGTTCATCAGCGGCACGTACCAGAAGTTCCTCGGCAGTAACGCCTTGGTCTGCAGCATGAGTGCGGTCGGCCACTGCGCCGACAACGCGGCCTGTGAGGGCTTCTTCGGGATACTCAAGCGGGAGCGCGTGAACCGCACCACCTACCGAACCCGGGACGAGGCCCGGGCCGATCTGTTCGACTACCTCGAGCGGTTCCACAACCCGCGGATGCGGCGTAGAGTCGCTCGGCAAGACCAGGCCTTCTTGGCCTTAACTCAACCGTCCGTGGAAACGGGGTAGACCCAAAGGTTGAAACCGTGCTCATGACGGAATTCGTGTGTGGTTATCAATCGTGTCGAGCGAAATCAGGCAACAGATCAGTGCATCTGCGATGTCGGCGCTTTGCAGGCGCTTGCTTGCTCAGCGGCGCTTTCGTCCGACGCCTGCATACATTGCAGCCAAAGCAGATCAAGGTTTGCCGTGCGCGCGGTACGCCCAGCGTCGCTGTCCGGTGAGGCTTCGGTCGCGAGCGCCGCGAGATACTCCGAGCGCGCTTTGCAGAGAGCCCTAGCGGACTCCCGAGCAGCCGCGGCCGCTGCTTGCTCTTCAGCGTCAGATGCCGCTTCGGCAGCCTCGCGGAGTCCCGGCACGACTACGCCCTTGACGCCGGCAACGAGCTGCCCCTCGATGTCCGTATTCTCAAGCAGCCCGTCGGCAAACTGCAGGAGTGCATTGAGGTCGCCCGTTTCCTGGACGAAGACGTCGCGGTTCACCGGTCCGAACTCGATACGCGTGATGTTGTGCGCACCCGCTTTTCGCAGCGCGCTTGCGCGTGGCTCCGGCGGCGCAGACCCTCCGAACGGCAGACGCCACCGCGTCGACGCCTCAAGCGGAACCATAGTCCCCGGAGTGAGGCCGGGAAGTGGAAAAGAAAACGCGGCATATACATCGCCCTTGGCGACGTCGGGATGTGGCTTTCGCAGTGCCGCACCAATCAGCAGGTCACGCGTGGTGCCAGAGCGACTTGTCAGTGGTGCCGGGTACCAGACGTAGCTCAGATCACCCACCAACGCGCCCGATCCAGCGCTCCGGTGAAGGGCAATTTCCGCGTAGAATGACGGCGAACCCAGCTGCAGCTCCTTGGCGATGCTGTCGATGGGAACCGGGTCCCGGCATGTGGCGAGCTGCTGTGCGTTCTCCGACACGTCTGCGCCCGCACACCAGTTGCCGCCATTCGGCGCGTGCGCGCCACGGGCAATGACAATGCATCGGGCGCGGTCGAATGGCTTCCAGGCATCCGCGGCGCTGGGCCGCGTGGCGGCGTAGAAGTTCCAGGCGTGTACCGTACTGAAGGTTTTCCCATCTCGGTCCGCCTTCGCGGCCTCTCGGATGGCCTTGAATACCGCCGCAAAGATTGCATCGATCCCATACCCGATGCCCGTGTCGCTTAACCCGCGGAGCACCGACTCCGTTTGCACGGCTTGGCTCTTGTTCATCACTGGGCATTCATCCGTAAGGAGCGCAGCTCGCCACACAGGTTCGAGCGTGGATGGTTCGGGACCCTCTGCCGCGCCGAAAGCAGTGGCTGTCGGGGTAGCTGCCGGCTTTGGTGCCCGTGCGGCGCATGCGGAGCCAAGAACCACGCAGACGACGATGATCAGACCGCGCGCAAGATTATTCATTGTGCTTTGCCCTCTGCTGCAACATGGTCGCCCTTCAGAGCGATATTCAGCACTTCTGTGTTGCTCCATCCGGGCTGGCTGGCACTCGGTCCGACAAACTCCTCGTCTCTGGGTTCTGCACCGCCGATGTGAAGCCCCGCGACGAGGATGCGCTCGCCACGGTTGTCGGATCGACCGGCCTCCACGATCAAAGGCGCGCCGCTGAATGCCGGAGCGGTTTGGCAGGTATGGGTCATCGTATTTGCGCCGATGGCTGCAATGCCGCACGGCAGAAAGTCAGCGCTCCGGAGCCATCGAAGCGAAGCCGAGCTGCCGTGAGGGTTGGGCTCGCGGAGGTCGGGTCCAACCACGAGGAGCCCTCGATTGGCTGCAGGCGCGACGAATCGAACCTCGGGCACGTCAGCCAAGTCGGCCGCGAGGCGCACGACGAAGTAGTCGTTCGAGCGCGCGATCAGACCTTGAACATCCTGCGTGGGGCCTGCGATCGGGATCGACGAGACTGCCCCGGTTGCAGGCAAGAATGCTAGGCGGCAGCCTTCAGGGGCCTGCGCGCACGCAGCGAGTCCAGCGTGCGGATCGAACCCCCATGTGGTGTCTCCCAGTGGTTGGCCGAAGCAGTGCCTAGCGGTCACGACGCTTCGGGGACTGAGCGCGAGCCCAGTGCAGAATACCGTTGCCGTCGTTCCTTCGATCCACGCAATCGCGCCAATGGCCTTGCGCACGATGGCGGTGTCGACCGTGCCCACCGATATGTCGAGCGGCGTCTCCGACATGCATGCGCTTGTGTGGGCGGCGATCGCACCCGGGCGGCGTGGATCATTGAGGCGATTCCAGACAATGAGAGCAGCTTGCGCGGACTCGACGCACGCCTGCCGTTTCCTCTCATCAGGCACGAGAGGCCGTGCTGTGATCATCCCTTCCGGCGTTGGCACGGGACGATGGATCACGAATGCGAAATCGGGCACTTCCGAGGCTCCCGGGTCGGTAAGCGGCGCAACTCGAAGCCCAACGTCGGCCAGCGACAGGTGCTCTAAGCGCTGCGCCGCTCCGCGGTCACTGAGGGGTGCCTCACCCCGCGCAGAATGCTGCGCCGCCGCCGTCGCGGTGGTTGTCAGTGCAATCACGGCAACTACCAGCGGCCACCGCTCGCATCGCTTCCCCATAGCTCCCCCAAACACCGCACCCGGATGCACTACATCCTCAACACCCCTCCGGCACGCACTCCACGCGCAGGGCGTCGAGTGCGGGACCCGAGGTGACCACGATCGCGCACCGCTGTCGAAGGTGTTGTACTCGCTCAGGAACGTCGGCTGGGCGGCCTCGTAGCCGTAGCGAGTCCCGCACCGCAGGTCGTGTCTGCCCGCGGTCAGCAGTGAGCCGGCGGCGCGATAGGTCTCGACCACTGGGCAGCGCGGGTGGGCGCGGCTTTCGCCCGCGGAGTAGATGACGATCTCCGGGCGAACTGCAGCGACCCAATCCGCGGCGTTGCTGCCGTGGGACTCGGCGCCATGGTGGGCCGCGGTGACGACCGAGGCATCGAGGTAGGGGAACGGGAAGTTCGCCATCGCCGAGTCCTGAGTCTCGCCCGTGGCGTCGTCGGTCAGCAGGAGGCGGAAGCTGCCGTGGTCGATCGAGAGCACGAGGCTGTGGTCGTTCTTCTCGTCGCCCACGCCGACGGTGACCACGTACGAGAGCGGGCTGCCGCACTGGAGCGGCTCAACTGCATAGCCCTCGTTGCTCCATCCGGCGGGCAGGTCGGCCGCGACCTCGCCGGCTCCCTGTGCCTGGGCATCCTGGACCGCTGCCACCCACGTGCGGAACGCAACCGGGTAGTCGGCCACGAGACCGCCGAGCCAGAGCGTCTGGACTTGAGCGGGTGCGACGAGCTTCGGCACGTGGCTGTAGTGGTCGCGATCGGCATGCGAGACCACGACCTTCAGCGGCCGCTCGCCGGCAACCTCGGCCAGGTACGCACGGACATCGTCCAGACCGAAATGCGCCCGGGCGCCTTCGGTCGAACCGCAGTCGTAGAGCAGGAGTTCGTTGCCGGGGCCCGGACACTCGATCAGGTGGCAGGAGCCGGCACCGACAGGCAGGGAGTGAATTCGGATCTCGTTGAGGTTCCGCGGCGTCAGCGGCAGCGCCGCACGCGCCCGGGCGCGCATCAGTCTGGGCTCCTGGCCGGCCTTCCGGCTCACGCGCGGCAGTGCGGCGGGGTCCAGCAGCCCGTGTGCGCGGATGGTTTCGGGACTCGGCGATGCGACGGCAGGGACGGCTTCCGACGCCGTTGGCGTCGCGAGTGCCATCGTTCGCAGCTCGGCATCCGGCTCCTGCGTCAACCTGCCGGCTGCTCGCGCGTGCTCGCGCAGGCCGACAGTCCCAGCACCAACAGCACGACCGCGAATCGATTCATGGTGCGCTCCGTGTCCACGGCCTCGTCCTGGCCGTGCGATGTCGACTTCCGATAAACGCTATGCCGATGACACGCGTATGGCAAGGGGGTGCGCCGTCCGACGCTCCCGCGTTCAGGGGAGCTAGCCCGGCCGCCGCGCCGCGCGGCCGCGGCGCGCCGCTGGCCTCCAGTTGCCGCTGCCCTCGGTCCACCACGTCGTGTGCGCCTCGAACGCCGGCGACATGGCCGCCTGGCCCGTCGCGCCGATGCCGGCGGTTGCCGCCTCGGTCGGCCAGGTAGCGACGACGGTTGCGATCTGGCGTGCCAGTTCGAGCGCCTGGTCGGCGGTCAGGCGGTAGTAGTCGTGCGTCGCGAGCACGGTCTCGACCCGTGGGGTGGGATCGGCCTCGTCCAGTGCGAACACGTGGGTCGCCTTGTCGGCCGACGGCGTCAGGTCGAATGCGGGCGAGAGGCGCCAGCCCTCGGCGGCGCGGACGAACGCGTGGTTGCGGAGGTGATCGTCGCGGTTGCCGGTCATCACGTTGAACAGCGTCCGGCGAAAGAGCTGCTCGAGGTTTGCGTCGACCTCGCCCGGCGCGCCGAGATTGCTCACCAGTTCGGCGAGCTCCGGATAGTTGCCCCCCGCGCCGACCGGTCGGTCGAGCAGCGTCAGCGCCGAGGCCACGTGGCGCCGGCGGTCAGTCGTGCGCTCGAAGCGCGCGGCGCAGAAGGTGTGGTGCCGGCTGAACTTCAGGAGGCGGCTCTCCGGGACCGTGATCCCGCAGCCCGCCGCGAGGCGGTTCAGGACGCCCTCCCACGCGCCGATGTCGTGACGATCGTCGGCCGCGGGAAACTTCGCGAGCCACTGCGTGCCGTCGGTGTCCGTCACGCAACCCTTGGGCCGAGCACCGCCGAGCGATGAGCCTGGCGCGATCAGCATCGACAGCCACGCCGCGGCCGCATCGCCTTCCGCTTCCGCATCGCGCGAGATCGCGAGTGCGATCGCCTCGATCTCGCGCAGCCGCGCCATCGGCGGCGCCGGCGGATGATCGTCGGCGATGAACGCGCCGCTCGCGGGGCCGCGGAGCCGCAACGCGCCCATGCGCGTCGCGTCGTGGACGCCCAGCAGGTAGTCCCATGCGTGCAGCGCCCGCACCCGCCGGGTCTCGGCGCGGGCCTGCAGCACCTCCCGCCGATCCATCAGGGTCTGCCCCCAGCGGTCGGGGGCAGCATCCAGGAGCGCGCCGTGCAGCGGCATACCCTGCGGCGGGTAGAACGCGCCGCGCTGCAGGGGGAGCGACGGCGCCAGCGCGAACCCGAAGGGCGCGTCGATCCACGCGGGGTCGTAGGTGAAGCGCACGGTGCCCCGGTCGTGCTCGAGCACGCCGACTTGCTTCAGCGGCGCGAAGTCGGCATCGATCCACACCTCGGCGGCGTTCACGTCGACCGCCCTCGCGTCGGCAGCGCGGCGTCCTGCAGCTGCCGGCCCACGGGGTCATCGGCAGCCAGCGCATCGAGGTCCTCCGCCATGCCGAGCACCGACAGCACGCGCACGACGGTGCCGAAGGTGACCGCCGTGTCGCCGCGCTCGACGTGGTACAGCGTCGTGCGCGAGATCCCCGCGCGCTCGGCGACGGTCGCCACAGAGAAGCGCCGGCGCAGGCGTGCCAGGCGCAGGCGCTCGCCCAGCGCCGCGAGGCGGCGCTGTTCGGAGGGGTAGGTCACGGGCGGGCGACGGGGCATGTTCGCTATTATGGACGCCGACGGCGCGACTGTCCATTTCACCGAACCTCTCGCGCTAGGCCGGCATCGCAGGTTGGCAGCCGCCGCCCTACCCGCCCAACTGGCTCGTGCATTAGTCGAGCCAGGCCGGGTTGTGGACGAGCCGGCCGTTGCGGTCGAGCCAGTCGTAGTGGCGCGCCGCAGCGTCCATCTGCAGTTCCTCTTCCGCGAGGATGGCCTCGACCGTGACGCCCATCTCGCGCGCCACGATCGCGAGCTCGTCGGCGGGGATGCCGTCGGTCCACCATTGCGGGGTGCCGTCTTCGTTGAGCAGGGGCTCCGGCAATGCATCGTCCGCCGCGTCAGTGCTCTGGGGCCGCTCGGTTCTTCCGGTCTTCCGTGCTGCCCGCCCCTGCCGGCGGCCGCACTGACGCAGCGACCTGCGCCCGGTACCAGGCGACCATGCGGTGATCGTCGAGTGCGTACTCGCCGCGGTTCGACTTCCAGACGAGCGGCGGATCCGCGTCGCGCAGCTTGTTGAGTGCGGCCTGCACCGTAGATGTCGCGACCTTGCGACCCAGGATCTTCTCGCAGGCCGCCAGCGTCTCGGCGCCGAAGGGGCTGAATGCCGGCCCGCGCTCCAGCAGGACGGTGAGGACCGCGCGCTGCGTCGGCGTCAGCGCGGCGAACCGGTCGGCGTACACCGCCTCCTCGCCTTCGACGACGCGCTGCGCGCGCTCGAGCAGGGTCTCATCGAACCCGCGGCCGGCGCGGTGCGTGGGCACCAGCGCTTCGCCAATGACGCGGTCGAACTCGGCGGGACGGTGTCCGAGGCGGTCGAAGATGTGGGCGAGGAGCGCGTTGTCCACGACGCCCAGACTCGGGTAGGCCTTGACGAGTTCGCCGGCGAGCCAGCGCACGTAGTCGCCGTCGAGGACCGGCATGTCGCGGACCCGCGAGCCATAGAACGGCGCAGCCGCCGTGTTGACGATCCGGCCGAGCTTGTCGCGGTCCGAGCCGGACATCACCAGCATGAGCTTCACATCCCCCGGCAGATTGAGGGTGTCGCGAGCGGCCTTGAGCTCCTTCAGGACGGCCTCGCCGTCGGGGCTGATCAGCAGGTCCTGCGCTTCATCGAGGATCAGCGCGACCCGCTTGCCCGAGGCCTCGATCAGCTCGCGGAAGGCCGCCGTGAGCGACGAGCCAGGCGCTTTGCCGATCCGGGTCGCGTCAAACTCGAGCGACGCGCCGCCCGCGCCCAACTTGACGCTCGCCAGCTTTGCCTTCTCGGCCAGGCGCGCCACGACGCCCGCGTTGGCGAGCAGGGCCCGGCTGACCTCCGCGTAGAGGGCGTCCGTGGGATCGCCCTTCGCAGTGCCCCAGAAGTCCAGGTAGATCACCTCGACGCCCAGCGCCTGCAGCGCCGGCGTGAGGTCTGCCCGCAGGAAGGTCGACTTCCCCGTTCGGCGCGGTGCCGCCAGGAAGAGCCCGTTCGCCTCGCTGTCAAACTTGGCTTGGCCCATCAGGCTGCGGGCCATCTCGCCCGCCAGCGCGGGCCGGGGGAAGTGCAGGGCCGGCATGATTATGTGCCCCCTTCGGCTTGAACCGTAACTTACGTCCTACCATCGTAATGCCGTAGTAAACCAGGGGCAAGGGGGTGTTGTGCCAACGCTTTCGCCCGCCACCTTCCACCACTCATGCCCGATGACAATGTCGATTTTTCTTCCGGCGGCGAGGATTTCCTTACGTTCGGCCCTGAGTCTGAGGAAAACCTTACCGGGCCGCGCTGGATTTGGCGCTTCCGGATCCGACAGCGCGCTCTGGCCGCGAGCCAACAGCCCGAGCGGCCAGAATCGCCGGTTCACCCCATGTCCGGCCCGGTGGCCGGCCGCGGCCGCGCCGGCATCGCTTCCTCGCCCTCGTCCTGGACGGGCTGGGCTTGGATGCGGCGGTAGATCTCCACCCGGTGCACCGGGACGTGCTTTGGGGCTTCGATCCCGATGCAGACTTGGCCCCCGTTGATCGACAGTGGGGTGATCGTGATGTCGTCGCCGATGAGAATTGACTCGCCGATGCGACGCGTGAAAACGAGCATGCGATATGGCTCCCGATCAGAGCGCGTCCGCAGATAGGCGCCGATCATCAATCCGCAGAGGAATCACTGGATGTGAGCCGAAGTGCGACGGCACTGGCGACGCGAAACCGGACGAAGCACCGAGGCCGGAGAACGATGATGATCAAATCACTCGCCTGTTCGGCGCCGCAATCCGTCCAGCGACGACGCGATCTGCGCGCTCAGACAACAAGTCGATCAGCGACGACACCACGGCTCTGGAGGAAGGCGTGCAGGTGCGCAGTCCCCGCAGCACATGTTCCTCAAGTTCGTCACTCGCAATGCACGTCGGATCGATGGTGCTGTTCTCTTGCTCCGTCCTTGTTCGGTCACCTCGCCCAAGGACCAGCCAGTCGAGCGACACGCTCACGAGTGCTGCAATCGCCACCACATTCTGGAGACTGGGCTGTGTCCCGCCCTCCTTCTCCCACTGAGCGACCGCGCTCGGCGCGACTCGCAATGCTTGAGCCAGCGAGGACTGGGTCCAGCCACCCTGTCGGCGAACGCGCCGGATCCTTCCCGGCAGCCCATGAACCCTCTCCTTGCAATCCTTCCGCTTCCGCACGCCACTTCCTCAGCTCGGCTTACAAGTCAGCAAAGCTTACAACAATCTGACAGCGGCACTTACATTGAATCGCGACAGACAAGGGTAAATGGCCGAATCGCTTCGAATGTAAGCGCGACTTTCGACAATGGCCACGTCCATCACGTTGACATCTGTGGCTGCAAAACGTAAGACGCCCGCGCTGGTGTCAAGGTGATACCTAACGCGCTTGCGAGGGCGGCGCTTCCCGTGTCCAAGACCAAAGCTAAAGAGCCACCAGCCTATGCTTTCGTGCCCAGAGCGTCTCGATGCATGAGATGGGGCACCCGGGCACCGCACGCAGCGCGACGCTGCCGCACCCGCGCGCGAACGATTGGGAGGGCAGATTGAAGGCGAGCTCACCATCGAAGGTATCGAGGGCAGGCTCCGAAACAAGGACACGATCGCACCGGGTTACAATCCCCGTCGGCAAAGACTAAAGGAACACCTGCATCGCCCGTCCGCAGCCGAAACCTGCTGTCAGCGACCTGGCCAAATGAAGAAATCGAAAACGCACAAGCAAAAGCCGAACAACGCCAGGACCGCGCCAGCGCCGGCCCGGAAGGGCAGGTACTTCGCCACGCTGCGCGCTTCGCTCAACTTGTACCCGCCACAGCTTCCGGCCGTTCGAGATGCGCAGCGCGCTGCTCTACACGCGGTCGGCGAGCATCTCTACTCACACCCGAAAGTCAGCGGCCTGATCGTCATGCCGACGGGATCCGGCAAGTCGGCCGTGATCGTCGCAAGCCCGATCCTCGCCGGCGCGGAGCGCGTGCTCGTCATCACACCCAGTCGCCTCGTCCGGCAGCAGCTCGCGCAAAACTTCACGCGCATGCTCGATCCCTCACGCCTTGGCTTGATACCTAAAGGAACCTCTGAACAAGTCCCTCGATTTGTGGTCTGATTGAACCACACCCAGTCGCGACGTCCCAGATATGGCCCAGCTCACCTTTGGCGATG
>JAJTHZ010000232.1 GCA_021299185.1 Lysobacteraceae bacterium
ACCGCGGCACGCGGCGGCGGCGATGCCGGGCGCGGCGCGGCCACGGGCCGTGGCGGGGCCGGGGCCTCGGCAGCCGGCGGGGCGTCGCCCAGCAGGCCGTCGAGATAGGCGTTCAACGCATCGGCGTGGGTCATGCGGCCTTCTCCTCGGGAAGCGGCGCGCCGCGCAGCCAGGCCAGCAGCCGGGCATAGGCGACCACGCCGCGCGACAGCGCGTGGGCGAGGGCCGGCGCCTGCGCGTCGCGGCTGGCCTCCCGCAACCGGGTGTCGACGGGGATCTCTTCCTCCCAGACCGACGCCGCATAACGTTCGCGCAAGGTGGCGAGCGTGTCCTGCGCGGCGCGCGTGCGCTTGTCGTACATCGTGGGCACGATGCGCACCGGCAGGGCGCGGCCGCGCGAGCGCTCGATCATCTGCGCGGTGCGCAGCAGGCCGGCGAGGCCGTGCAGCGCCAGCGGCTCGGTCTGGGTCGGTGCGACCAGCAGGTCGGCCGCGGCCAGCGCGCTGACCATCAGCACGCCGAGCGTCGGCGGGCAGTCGAGCACGACCAGGTCGTAGTGCGGCGCGACTTCCGCCAGCGCGCGCGACAGCACGAGGCCCATGCCCTGCTTGCCGACGCCGTGGCGTTCCACCGTGGCCAGCGCCGGCTGCGCCGGCAGCACCTGCAGGCCGGCCGCACCGCTGTCACGCAGCAATGCGGACACCGGCGGCGCGGCGTCGGCGAACAGGTCGGCGACGCCGCGAGGCTCTGGACCCTCGGCGCCGCCGAGCCAGTGGCTCAGCGACGCGTGCGGGTCGAGGTCGATCGCGAGCACGCGCTTGCCTTCCGCGGCGACCAGGCTGGCCAGCGCGACGGCGGTGGTGGTCTTGCCCACCCCGCCCTTCTGATTGGCCACGCACCAGATGCTCATGGACGCCCTCCGGCCTCGACCGGTGCAGGGTCCGTGCCAGCACCGGCCAGTGCCGGCCCGCCGCCGGCCGCCGGCGGCGGCACGTCGTCGACCTCGTCCGGATCGGGCTCGGCGAGGATCACGAGCACCACGCGGCGGTTCTGGTTGCGTCCCTCCGGCGTGAGATTGCTGGCCTTCGGGCGCTCGGCGCCGTAGCCGACCACCGCGACCCGCGTCGGCGCGACCCCGCCGTCGACGAACAGCTTGACCACGCTGGCCGCGCGCGCGGCCGAGAGTTCCCAGTTGGACGGGAACAGCGGGCTGGAGATCGGCTGGTCGTCGGTGTGACCCTCGACCTTGATCGGGTTGGGGAACGGCGCCAGCGTGCCCGCGATCCGCCGCACCACCCCGTCGGCCGGCGATTGCAGGCTGGCCGAGCCGGAACCGAACAGAATGTCGGTGCGCATCTCGACCTCGAGAAAGAGTGCGTTCTCGCGCACCGAGATCTCGCCGGAATCGATCAGGCCCGACAGCGAACTGCGCAGCTCGTTGGCCAGTGCGCCCAGCCGCTCCTGCTGCATCGCCTCCTTCAGGCGCTGGGCGTGCTCGATGGCCGCGATCTCGTCGCGGCTGATCGACGCCGGCTCCGGCCGGCGCGGGATGCCCAGCGAGGCGAGCGCGATCGGCGGCGCGATCGGCCCGGCCGCGCCGGTACCGTCGACCGGCACGGCCTCGCCGACCGCCACCGGCTGCACCACGCGCGGCTGGCCGCCGAAGGCCTCGGCCAGCGAGTCGGCCAGCACGCGGTACTTGCCCTCGTTGAGCGAGGAGATCGCGTACATGACGACGAAGAACGCCAGCAGCAGGGTCACCAGGTCGGCGTAGGGGATCGCCCACGCCTCGTGGTTGACGTGCTCCTCGTGGCGGCGGCGACGCGGCATCGGCGCGCGCCTCAGCGCAGGAAGCCCTTCAGGCGCGACTCGATGTTGCGCGGGTTCTCGCCGCGCGCGATCGCGATCAGTCCCTCGACCAGCATCTCGCGCTCGCGCGACTGGTGGCCGATCGCCGCCTTGAGCTTGTTGGCCGCCGGCAGGAACATCAGGTTGGCCGAGGCGATGCCGTAGATGGTGGCGGTGAACGCGGCCGCGATGCCGGTGCCGAGCTTGGACGGATCGTTGAGGTTCTGCATCACCGCCATCAGGCCCAGCACGGCGCCGATCAGGCCCATGGTGGGCGCATAGATGCCCATCGACTCGAACACCTTGGCCGCGGCCTGGTCATGGTGCTCGATGGCGTCGATCTCGATCTCCAGCGTGGCGCGGATCGCATCGGGCTCCGCGCCGTCGACCAGCATCTGCAGGCCCTTGCGCACGAACGGATCGCGCTGCGTCTCGACCTGCGCCTCGAGGCCGAGCAGGCCCTGCTTGCGCGCGGTGTTGCTCCAGTCGATCACGCGCCGGATCAGCCCTTCGCCGTCGTGGGCCGGCGGCCGGAACACCCAGCCGACCAGGCGCAATGCGCGCTTGAAGGTCGCCATCGGCGTCTGCACGAAGATCGCGGCGATCGTGCCGACGATGACGATCACGAACGCCGCGCCCGAGACGAGCCCGGCGACACCCGCGCCCTTGAGCACGCTGCCGCCGATGATCGCCGCCAACGCCAGCACCAGTCCGACGAGCGTGAGGATGTCCATCGCGGGGACTATCGGCCGCATCGCGCCGGAGTTGAGATCGGGGGCTGCGGAGGACGGCGTCGGGGGAATCCCGACGCGGCGTGCGGCGACGACCTTCCGTCGGTCGCGGGCGGCGTGCTGGCGCAGTGCCTTCGCGACGCTGCTTCACGTGCAGGAGCGCGCTTGCGCGCGACCGCCACGTCTTGATCTTGCCGTAGGCGTCTTGCGTGCGAGGTTGTTTCGGTCTCGCAATCTACAAAACGATTCGCACCGCCATCTCCCGTAGGAGCGCGCTTGCGCGCGACCGTCACGTCTCGACCTCGCCGCAGGCGTCTTGCGCGCGAGACCTCGACTGTAGGAGCGCTGCGCGCAGCGCGACCGCCACCTGCCGATCTTGCCGCAGGCGTCTTGCGTGCGAGGTTGTTTCGGCCTCGCAAGCGACAAAGCGTTTCGCGCCGCCATCTCCCGTAGGAGCGCGCTTGCGCGCGACCGCCACGTCTCGATCTTGCCGCGGGCGTCTTGAGTGCGAGGTTGTTTTGTCGTCGCAAGCGACAAAGCGTTTCGCGCCGCTTCCGCGGCGCGAGCAGGAGACCTTGCTTGTGCAAGGCCTCCTGCACCTCCAACACACCCCCGGCGGTCCGCCGCGCGCCTTCCTGGCGCGCGGTGCCTTGCGCTTC
>JAJTHZ010000178.1 GCA_021299185.1 Lysobacteraceae bacterium
CCGGCACCGCAGCCGGCGCCTGCCGCCGCCACGCCGCCGCCCGCTCCCGCGCCGGCGCCGGTCGCGCAGACGCCGCCGAGCGGCGGCGAGACGCGCGATGCGCGGCCGCTGCGCGAGATCGCGCCCACCTATCCGGTGGATGCGGCCCGCAAGCGCCAGGAAGGTTGGGTGGAACTCGAGTTCACCATCGCCACCGACGGCTCGGTGCGCGACGTCGCCGTGGTGCGCGCGCAGCCGTCGCGGGTGTTCGACCGCGAGGCCGTGCGCGCCATGCAGCAGTGGAGCTTCGAGCCCGCGCTGCGCAACGGCCAGCCGGTGGAAGTCCGCGCGCGCCGGCGCGTGCAGTTCCAGCTCTGATCGGAGCGCGAGGCGCCGCGCCGCCGGCGTGGCGCCTCTTCGACGCGTTTTTCACGCCGTGCGGTGACCCGCGGTGGCACGTGCTTTGCTGGATTCCGGCCGACCCGAACGTCGGTTGGAGACCGTCATGTTGTCCCGCATCCCTCGCCCCGCGCGTCGCGAACGCGCACCCGTCATGCCGCTGGTCGGCGTGCTCGCCAAGGCCCTGCTGCTCGCCGCGGCGATGCTGCATCCGGCCATCGCTTCCGCCGCCGAGCCGAAGCGACTGCAGGCCGCCGAGCCCGGGTATGCGGTCGCGGCGCTGCGCAACCAGCAACCGTGAGGGATCGAGGTCGGGTTCACGGTCGGCGTCGACGGCACGGTCCGCGATGCCGGCGTGGTCGAGGCCGATCCGCCGCACGTGCTCGACCGCGAGGCGGCGCGCGATCCGGCGTTCGACCGTCGAGCCGGCCACCGCGGGTGTGAAGCCGGTCGCGTCGCGCTCGCGGCGCAAGATCGAATTCCGACCCTGAGCGGACCAGCAGTTCGGCTCCGGGGCCCTGGTGCGCCTCAGGCACCTTCGGCGGCGGCGGCGATGTCCAGCAGCAGCGACAGGTCCATCGTGCAGGCGTCGGGATTGCGCCGCAGTTCGGCGATGCGGCCGCGGGTCCGCCCCAGTTCATCCGGCGTACTGCGCGCCTCGAGCACGCCGCAGCGGTCGGCCATGATCGCCAGCGCCAGCGCGGGCGGCGGTGCGTTCGGATCGCGCGCGGCCTCGTGCAGCCGCTGGTGCACGCCGCGCAGGGCCTGCATCGAGCGGACCGGGTAGCACGTCAGGACCAGGGCGCGGCGCTGGCGGTGCAGCACGTCGCGCGCGACCAGGCTGTCGAGCAGGCGCGAGACCAGCGAGCCGCTGGCCGCGGCGATGCGGACGAGCGCCTGCGGCACGCCGACCTCCTCCAGCGGCACCGCGCGCCCGGCGGCATGCAGCAGCGGGTTGAAGTCCGGCAGGTCGTCGAGGCGGGCGATCCCGCGGCCGCGCCGTGCGACGCGCCGCGACAGCACCAGGTCGGCCAGCAGGCAGGCGGACGCGCCGCGTGCGAGCGCGTCGCGGCGGATGCCGGGCGCGGGAACGCCGCGCTCGGGGTCGAGCGCAAGCAACACCAGTTGTTCGGCGATGATCATGGGGTTTTCCGGTCGTCGGCGGCCCTGACGCTGCGTCCGTGCCGCCCGGTCCCCGGCCGAGCGGCTGCCGCGGCAGGCTCAGCGCGCGACATTGCGGAGCATGATGGAAAGACCCTCGGGGCGGCAAGCATCGCGACGCGGGCGGCGGCGCGCGGCGCCGGCGTCAGCGCGCGGGACGTTGCGCCTTGCGCTGCGCGGGCGGCTTGCGCGCGGCCGGCGCGCGCGCGAGCCTGTCGAGGCCCAGCCAGTCCGTCGGCGCCAGCCCGAGATAGCGGTCGAGCAGGGTCGGCAGCAGGCCGGACGGCACCGCGGACTCGTTGTTCCAGACCAGCATCACGCCGAAGTCGTGGTCGGGCAGCAGCGCCATCGCGGCGCGATACCCCTGCACGGCGCCACCATGAAAGATCATGCGGTGGCCGGCATAGTCGTAGACGCGGAAGCCGAGCGCGTACTGGGCCTCGCGCACGCGTTCGCGGCGCCACGGGATGCTGCGGATCTCGCCCGGGGTGGCGACCTCCGGCGCGTGCAGTTCGGCGAGCACTTCCAGCGGCAGTACGTCGGGGCGGTGCCCCAGTTGCGCCAGCATCCACAGCGCCATGTCGTGCGCGCTGGCGTTCGCGCCGGCCGCGGGCATCACCCGGTAGTAGGTCTCCTTCGGTCGCAGGGGCACGAAGCCCTTGGCGTTGCGCACGTGCGGCCGCGCGTAATCGCCGCTGGCCTCCAGCGCGTCGCGGCCGAAGGTGGAGTTGGACATGCCCAGCGGGTGGAACAGCCGGCGCTCGACCTCGAAGCTGTAGAACCGGCCCGTGGCGGCGAAGGCGACGTCGCCGGCCAGGCTGTAGGCGATGTTCTGGTAGGCGTAGCAGTCGCCGGGCGCGCAGGTCAGCGGCAGCTCGCGCAGGCGGTAGACGAGGGTCGGATATTCCTCGTTGGCCTCCAGCACGCGGTCCAGCGCGTTGTAGGGCAGGCCCATCCGGTGACTGAGGACGTCGCGCAGGGTGACCTTGGACGCCGCGCGGCTGTCGCTGAGCTCGAACATCGGCACCAGGTCCTGCACCGGCTCGTCCCACTCGACGTAGCCGTCACGCACCAGCAGGGCCAGCGTGGTGGAAGCGAAGCCCTTGGACAGCGAGGCGAGGCGGAACACGGTGTGTTCGTCGACCGGCGTGCGGCGCACCGCGTCGCCGACGCCGAGACCGCGCACGCTGGCCATCTCGCCCCGGTGCACGACGGCGACGCCGAGGCCGACCACCAGTCCGGTCTGCATCACGCGGTCGGTCTCGCGCTCGAAGTCGGCCAGGATGCGCGCGAACCGCGCGGCGTCCGCACCGGGCACGACCGGTCGGGCCAGCGCGGCGTGGGTCGGCCGGGGATGCGGCAGGGAATCGGCCCAGGCGGGCGCCGCGGCGCATGCCCCTGCCAGCGCCATTGCGGCCAAGACGCGGAAAAACACCATGCTATGCTCGCGCGCGCTCCATGGGCCCGATTGTAGGGCCAGCGCCGGCCCGACGCGCGGGCCGGCTCGTTCGCCATTCAGCAAGTCCCGGGCCGCGGCGGATGCCCGCCGGCCCCCAGACGGAGGAATCGCATGACGTCGCTGGTCATCCTTGGTCTCATCGCGGTGCTCGCCATCTGGGCCGTCGGGATCTACAACGGCCTGGTGGTGGCGCGGAACGGCTACAAGAACGCGTTCGCGCAGATCGACGTCCAGCTGACCCGGCGCCACGACCTGATCCCGAACCTGGTCGAGACCGCCAAGGGCTACATGAAGCACGAGCGCGAGACGCTCGAGGCCGTCATCACCGCGCGCAACGCCGCGGTGACCGCCCAGAAGGCCGCCGCCGGCAATCCGGGCGACCCGGCCGCGATGGGCCAGCTGTCGGGCGCGGAGAACATGCTCACCCAGACCATGGGCCGCCTGTTCGCGCTGGCCGAGGCCTATCCGGACCTCAAGGCCAACCAGAACATGATGCAGTTGTCGGAGGAACTGACCTCGACCGAAAACAAGGTCGCCTTCGCGCGCCAGGCGTACAACGACGCCGTGATGGGCTACAACAACAAGCGCGAGGTGTTCCCCAGCAGCATCGTGGCGAACCTGTTCAATTTCGTCGCCGCCGCGCTGCTGGAGATCGACAACCCCGCCAAGCGCGAGACGCCGCAGGTCAAGTTCACCTGATCCTACGCGCCCCGCGCGCCGGCCCGGCGCGCGGGACGCGATGGTCCGCCCGATGGACTTCTTCGCCCAGCAAGCGCTCGCCCGCGGCCAGAGCCGCCGGCTGGTGGTGCTGTTCGTGGTCGCGGTGGCCTGCATCGCCGCGTCCATCGCCGTGGTGCTGATGCTGGTGCTCGACCTCGGGCTGGCTTCGGCGCAGCGGGCCGCGGCCGGCACCACCCTGTTCTCGCGCCATGCGGCCGCCGGCGGGGTCGCCGCAGCCGTGACCTTGCTGGTGATCGTCATCGCCAGTGCGTTCAAGGTCGCGCGACTGCGCGGCGGCGGCGCGGTGGTGGCGCGCGAACTCGGCGGCAGCCTGGTGCCGTCGGACACGCGGGACCACCGCCTGCGCCGCCTGCGCAACGTGGTCGAGGAAATCGCGATTGCCTCCGGCGTGCCGGTGCCGGAGATCTACGTGCTGGAGCAGGAGCCCGGCATCAATGCCTTCGCGGCCGGCTGGAGTCCGGCGGATGCCGCCGTGGCGGTGACCGCCGGCGCGCTCGAGCATCTCGACCGCGACGAACTGCAGGGTGTCGTCGCGCACGAGTTCAGCCACATCCTCAACGGCGACATGCGCCTCAACATCAGGCTGATGGGCCTGCTGTTCGGCATTCTCGTGATCGGCATCGCCGCGCGCGAGGTGCTGCTGCGCTCGCGCGGCAGCGGGCGCGACGGCGCGGCGCTGCTGCTGGTCGCATTGGGGATCATGATCATCGGCTACGTGGGCCTGTTCTTCGGCCGCCTGATCAAGGCCGGCGTGTCGCGGCAGCGCGAGTTCCTCGCCGACGCGTCGGCGGTGCAGTTCACCCGCCAGAACCAGGGTATCGCGGGCGCGCTGAAGAAGATCGCGGCGAACGCCGAAGGCTCGCAGCTCGCCGCGCACGACGGCGAGGAGATCAGCCACATGCTGTTCGGCGATGGGGTCGGCTATTCCCGTCTGTTCGCCACCCATCCGCCGCTGGTCGAACGGATCCGCCGCCTCGACCGCGGCTTCGACCCGCGCGAACTGGCGCGGATGGCGCGCGCCGCCGGCGCGGGCGGCAGCGGGGGGGCGGAGTCCGCTCCGGTGAGCCGGCTCGCCGGCGTCGCGGCGGACGTGGTGCCGCCGCTGCCGCGCGCCGACGCTCGGGTGAAGCTCTCGCCCGGCGCTGTGGCGCGCCAGGTC
>JAJTHZ010000237.1 GCA_021299185.1 Lysobacteraceae bacterium
AGCGCCGCATCGGCGCCGGCCGACGCGCGCGCGGCCGGCACCGAAGCACCCGCGACCGCGTCCGACGGCATTGCGGCCACCGCCGCCAGCAGGACCGCGTCGATCGGTGCCGTGTCGGTGCGGCCCTCGCGCGCGGCCTCGCTGGCGGTACGGGCGTCGGGGATCAGCCCGAGCAGGTCGGCGGCGAAGAAGTCCGCCAGCGAGAGGTCGTCCGAGGCGGCGGGCGGCACGATGTCGACCCGTCCGTAGCCGAACTGGTCGGCGCCACCCACCACGGTCGCCGGCCGCGCCTTGAGCCGCGGCGCGGCGCTGACCAGCAACTGCATCAGGCCGTCGATCTCGAACGGCCGCGACAGCAGCAATTCCGGATCATCCTCGGCATCCAGCACCACGCAAGGTATGCCGCGGTCGCGCGCGCGGGCCTGCGCGAGCAGGCCGTCGGTGGCGGCGGGGTCCACCACCACGAGGTCGGCATCGGCGTCCCCCGCGAGGCGCCAGGGCGACTCCAGCAACTCGCCGGCGCGCGCCACGAGCGCGCGGAGTTCGACGTTTTCGTCGGCGGTCACGCCGCAGAAGGCGATGGTGCGGGCGATGGCCATGTCAGTCGCGGAAGTTCTCGAACTGCAAGGGGCGTTCGAACTCGGATCGCCGCAGCAGTGCGATCGCGAGTTGCAGGTCGTCCTTCTTCTTGCCACTGACGCGCAGCTTGTCGCCGTTGACCTGCGCCTCGACCTTCAGCTTGGCGCCCTTGATCGCAGCGACGATCTTCTTCGCCAGCGCCTGCTCGATGCCCTGCTTGACCGTCACGCGCTGCTTGGCGCGCGCCAGGCCGATCTCGGGCTCGCCTTCTTCGAGGCAGCGCAGGTCGATCTTTCGCGCGGTCAGCCGCGCGCGCAGGATCTCCAGCATCTGCTGCAACTGGAAGTCGCCCGGCGCGGACAGCAGGATGGCGTCGCCCTCGCGCACGTAAGTGGCGTCGATGCCGCGGAAGTCGAAGCGGTTGCCGAGCTCGCGCGACGCCTGGTCGATGGCGTTGCCGAGTTCGTGCTGGTCGACCTGGGACACGACGTCGAACGAGGGCATGGCGCGGTGGTTCCGGGAGACGCTCAAGAGTACCAAGGGCCCGGGCCAGCCGACACCTCGGGAAGCGCCCGACGGTTTACGACGGCGCTGCGCTCGGCCACCATCACGGGATGTTGACCGCCCTGCCCGCCTTCCTCCGCCTGCCGCTGGCCGCCCTGTCGGTCGTGCTCAATACGCTGGTCCACGCCACGCCCCTGCTCGCACTGGCCCTGGTCAAGGCCTTGCTCCCGCTGGCTGCCGCGCGGCGATGGTTGTCGCGCATGCTGGTCGCACTGGCCGAGAGCTGGGTGAGCACGAACTCCCGTCTTCTCGCCCTCTTCACGCCGACGCGCTGGCGCATCGAGGGCATGGACGGGCTGTCGCACGACGGCTGGTACCTGGTCCTCGCCAACCACCAGACCTGGGTCGACATCCCGGTGCTGCAGCACGCGCTCAACCGCCGGGTGCCGTTCCTGAAGTTCTTCCTCAAGCAGCCGTTGATCTGGGTCCCCGTGCTCGGGCTGGCATGGTGGGCACTCGACTTCCCGTTCATGCGCCGCTACTCGCGCGAACTGCTGGAGCGACGCCCCGAACTGCGCGGCCGCGACCTCGAAGCCACGCGCCGCGCCTGCGCGAAATTCCGCCAGATGCCGGTCAGCGTGACCAACTTCGTCGAAGGCACGCGCCTGACGCCGCGCAAGCACGCCGACCAGGGCTCGCCGTACCGCCACCTGCTCAAGCCGCGCGCCGGCGGCGTGGCCTTCGTGCTCGGCGCGATGGGCGACACGCTGCGCTCGCTGGTCGACGTCACCATCGCCTACCCCGGCGGCCGTCCGACCATGCTCGACCTGCTCGCCGGCCGCGTCGCCGAGATCGTGGTCCACGTCCGCGAACGCCCGATCCCGTCCGAGTTCACCAGCGGCGATTACGAGAACGATCCCGCGTTCCGCGAGCGCATGCAGGCGTGGTTGAACGGGATCTGGGCGGAGAAGGATGCGGTGTTGGCGGCGGTGCTGGAGGGCGCCCCCGCAGCGTCGCCGGTGGCGAAGGGCCCAGGGCACAGGGCACAGGGCCCAGAACAGCAGGGGTAACCGATGCTCCTACTGGGCCCTGGGCCCTGAGCCCTGAGCCCTGCCGTCCAGCTACTCGAACCCGTCCGCGAACAGCACCGCCCCCACGTTCCGATACAGCAGCACCACGTCGGCGATCTCGTCGGCGAGCGCCATGTCGAGGTCGCCGTCGTTGTCAAAGTCGTAGAGCGAGCCGCACGAGCCGGCGTTCGGCGCGGTGATCTGGCGGTTGACGGTGAACGCGCCCTGGCCGTTGTTGCTCAGCACGACCCAGCGCGAACCGCCGAAGCTCGACAGCACCCAGTCGAGGTCGCCGTCGCCGTCGAGGTCGCCGAGGTCGGTGGCGATGGTCGTGCTGGAACCTGATCCCAGCGGCGCTGTGACGCCGGCCTGCAGCGTGCCGTTGCTGTTGCCGAGCAGGATCGCGCCGTTGTTGCTCACCCCGTTGGCCACCGCCACGTCGAGGAAGCGGTCGCCGTTGACGTCGCCCACCGCCAGCATCCACGGCCGGCCGGCGGCCACCGCCGCCGCCTGCGCGGTGAAGGTGCCGTTGCCGTTGTTCTTCAGCACGCGGATGCGCTGGTCGTTCTGCGAGCCGACCACCAGGTCGACCAGACCGTCGTTGTCCATGTCGCCGTAGCCCAGCGCGTACTCGCCGTCGCCGCCGGAATCGAAATCCATCCGGTTGCCGAACACGCCCGCGCCGTTGTTGCGCAGCATCGTCATCGTGTTGCCGCCGTTGGCGGCGATCACCAGGTCGGTGTCGGCATCGCCGTCGACGTCGAGCGCGGTCATGCCGTGCGGCGACGAGGCGACGGTCAGGCTCTGCGGCGTGGCGAAGGTGCCGTTGCCGTTGCCCAGCGCCACCGACACCGTGCCGCTGGTGGTGTTGCTGGTGGCCATGTCCAGCGTGCCGTTGTTGTCGAAGTCCACCGCCTCGTTGGGGCTCGCCTCGACGCCGATCGGCGTCGGCGGAGTGAGGAAGGGGCTGAGCAACCCGCTGCCGTCGGCCCGGTTGAGCAGCACGCGCATGTCGGCGCTGACCTCGTTCACCGCGATGTAGTCGATCCAGCCGTCGTTGTTGATGTCGGGGAAATTGCCGCCGTACAGTCGCGTGCCCGCACCGGGGCTGCTGCGCACGGTGACGGTGTCGATCAGTTCGAAGGTGCCGGTGGCGGCGCCTGCGCAGGTCAGGTAGTTCAGGGTCCAGCCGCCGGTGCGCAGCGGCGTCGCGTCCGCACCCGCGATGCTGGTGGCGAGGTTCACGTGCACCAGTTCGCCGGGGAAGAACGCCCGCGACGGGGTGAAGGTCAGGCGCTGGTTGCCGTTCGACCAGGCGATGCTGCCGGTCATGCGCCCGCCCGAGCGGCCCCACACGCGGAACGACGCCGCGGTCACGGTGGCGGTATCCACCGCGCGGTCGAAGTCGATCACGATCGCCGCATTGCGCGCGATGTTGCTGGCGTTCTGCGCCGGCGTGGTCGCCGCCACGCCCAGCGCCTGCGCGGCGCCCGCCGCCAGCAGCGCCGCGGCGCCCAGCAGCACGTTCGCCCCGATGTTCCACTTGCCCATGCCATCCTCCCGATCCGGATCCCGAGCCCTTCACGAAGCTATCGCATCGGTTCGTGACGGACTGCGGCGTGGCCCGCAGAACGCCCCCGTACCCGGCCGGCTCCGGTAGGCTGCGGCGTCCGTCGGATGGACCGCCCGTGACCCCGCTCGCTTTCGACAACCGATTCCTCGCCGAACTGCCCGGCGAACCCGACCCGCAGCCGGGAACCCGCCAGGTGCACGGCGCGCTGTGGTCGCCGGTGCAACCCACGCCGGTGTCGCGACCGCGCTTGCTCGCCGCCACGCCCTCGGTGGCCACGGCGATCGGATTCTCGGCGCAGGATCTCGCCGACCCCGCCTTCGCCGAGGTGTTCGCCGGCAACCGCCTGCTGCCCGGCATGCAGCCCTTCGCCAGCAACTACGGCGGCCACCAGTTCGGCCACTGGGCCGGGCAACTGGGCGATGGCCGCGTGATCGGGCTGGGCGAGGTGGTCGGCGCCGACGGCCTGCGCCACGAACTGCAATTGAAGGGCGCCGGTCCCACGCCCTATTCGCGCTTCGCCGATGGCCGCGCGGTGCTGCGTTCCTCGCTGCGCGAGTTCGTGTGCAGCGAGGCCATGCACCACCTCGGCATCCCGACCACCCGCGCGCTGAGCCTGGTGGCGACCGGCGACCAGGTCGTGCGCGACATCCTCTATCGCGGCGACCCGCGCCCCGAGCCGGGCGCGATCGTGTGCCGCGTCGCGCCGTCCTTCCTGCGCTTCGGGCACTACGAACTGCCGGCCGCGCGCGGCGACACCGAACTCCTCCGGCGACTGGTCGACTTCACGCTGGCGCGCGACTTCCCGCAGCACACCGGCCCCGCGGCGATCGCCGACTGGTACATCGACGTCTGCGAGCGCACCGCGCTGATGGTCGCGCACTGGATGCGGGTCGGCTTCGTGCACGGGGTGATGAACACCGACAACCTGTCGATCCTCGGCCTGACCATCGACTACGGCCCTTACGGCTGGCTGGAGGAATTCGACGTCGAGTGGACGCCCAACACCACCGATGCCGAAGGCCGCCGCTACTGCTATGGCCGGCAGCCGCAGATCGCGCAGTGGAACCTCGCGCGACTGGCCGGCGCGCTGGGACCGCTGTTCGAGGATCCCGCACCGCTGCACGAGGGTCTGCGCCGCTACGGCGAGGCCTTCGGCCGCCACCACGCCGCGATGAACGCCGCCAAATTGGGCCTGGCCGGCTGGCGCGAGGTCACCGACCTCGACCTCGCGCGCGACCTCTACCGCCTGCTGGGCGACATCGGCGCCGACTTGACCCTGTTCTTCCGCGGCCTGGCCGCCGTCGACCCGGCCGCCCCCGATCCCGCGCCGCTCGCCACCGCGTTCTACGATCCGCGGCGCCCCGACGCGCACGACGGCGCGCTGCGCGAATGGCTCGGCCGCTGGAGCCGCCGCGTGCAGGACGACGCCGAACCACCCGCCGCGCGCCGCGCGCGCATGGACGCCGCCAATCCGCTCTACGTGCCGCGCAAC
>JAJTHZ010000227.1 GCA_021299185.1 Lysobacteraceae bacterium
CGAGATCGGTCGTTCGCGCTCGGCCCTGCGCCTCCAAGCGTTGCTGCTGATCGCGACGCTGGCGGCCTACCTGCTCTGGCACCTGGGCCAACTCGCCGAAGCCGAGGGCATGGCAAAGCGCTTCAAGGTGACCGCCCGCACAACGCGCGAGCTGTCGATCGTCGCGCTGGCGATGCTGCTGTGTACCGAGCGGATCATCCGTTTCACGCCGCAGGCGGTTGCCGAGCTTCAAGACAAACTGAATTGGGGCGGTGAAAAGCGGGGGGAACGTCAGCCTCCGCAGCAGCCGGCACGGCCGGTCCGCGTCCACGTCCGCCGGCAGCCGAGTGCGCGCGCCTTCGACAGCGATCTCGATCGGCGAGCAAACCGGTCCGTCGACCACGATCGGCACCCGTGCACCCGCACGTGCCGACGCCGCCTCACGCAATCGCCGCCGCCAATCGCCCATGCTCGACAGCGCAACCCGGTGTCGCAGGCACCAATCGCACCGGCTCAATCCCCTGGCCTCGAACGCCTGGACCCGCTTGCGCCACATCGCCGCCCTCGCCACCGCTCAGCCCTCGCGAAAACTGGCAAGCTTCCAGCAGCAAATCGCCGGCTGAACGGTGGTGTGGCCGGATGCTTGCGCGGCAGCGGGTCCACGTCGAGCCTCGCCGACGCGATCATCGCGCGCCTCTGAGCCGCCGCGGCGACGCCATCCGGGCGCCGCTGCCGGCCGCGGCGATGGGCAGGTCTATTGCTGTGGGCGCGGCTCGCTGGCCAGCCCGATCGGCAGGTCGCGCTGGAAGCGGCCGCCTGGCGCGCTGCCGTAGGTGACGTCGATGGCGGCGCGGTTGCCGGCGTCGCGGTTCTGGGTGGCCGAGACCAGGGTCAGGCGGATGGTGCCGATCGGGGTGTCGACGGCGGCGCCGGCGGGCGTCGGGCAGGTGCGGCAGTAGCCCTGGCGCTGGAGCAGCTGCAGGCTGGTAGGGGTGGTGGGCGAGGTGGTGGTGTACTGCGCCCAGCGGCCATCGTTGTTGGCATCGGGGAAGTACAGCAGACCGGTCAGGTTGTTCTGGCCGCTGGCGCGGAAACTGGCCATGTCGATGCCCCAGCCGGACTCGCTGCTGCCCCACAGGCCGGAAAAATCGGGCGTGGCGCGGAACTGCGGGTCGGCCGGCAGGATGGCCTCCATGCACCAGTTGCGGTTGACGTCGGCGCCCAGCGACCAGGTCATGACCGCCAGCGGCGAATCGCTGGGCCGCGCGACGCCGTCGTTGCAGGCTGGCGCGAGGCGGGCCTGGTTGAAGTCGATGCGGATCTGCCCGGATTCGGCGGCCACCACCGCGGGGTTCTGCCCCGGGCGGAAGCGCAGGCGCAGCAGGCTGGCGCCGGTGGCCGCGTCGGGGCTGGCGAGATAGACGCCGTCGACCACCGGGCCGGCGGACAGGAACCACTCCGGATTGCCCACCGCGTCGTAGGTGTAGAAGATCGCGTAGTGCACGTTGCCGAACACGCGCCCGAACGCGATGCCGTGGTTGTTGCGGGTGCGGTCGAAGTAGAAGGTGGGTCGCGGCAGGGCGTCGGTGGGCGCGATCGCCGGCGCGTTGGACCAGCCGACCGCGTTGAGCATGGGCGCTGCGATGCCGAGCCGGCGCGGCGCGCCGCTAATGTCCGGCAGCATCAGGCCGGCGTCGATGCCGGCGCCAGCCACGTGGCTGAGGGTCGAGCCCGGCTGGATCGGGTTGGGCGCGAACAGGCGCACGAAGTTGTCCGGGGCGGGAAGCGAGCGGTTGACGTTGTCGATCGAGGCGACAGCCTCGGCGCCATCCCAGCGCAATTGGGTGAGCGACTTCAGCGCCGCCTCGCGCTGCGCATTGCCGATCTCGGTGAAGCGGGACACCGCCCCGGTGCCAGCGTCTACGCTGACCGCATTGGCACTGTAGATGTCGTCGTAGCCCAGCAGCTTCGCGCCGAGCGGTTCATCGAAGTTAAACCCACTGTTGAGATAGTTGATGAACCCCAAGCCGTGGGTGATCTCGTGCATCGCGGTGCTGACGAAGTCGGGTCCGGTCGACGGAGACTGGCCGGTGAACCCGTACCACCAGTTGCGACCGAAGAAGATGCCGGGCTCGCCGATGCGGTTGTTGAACGTGATCCGGATCTCATAGTCGCCGGCGCAGGACTTGCCGGTGATCGCGCAGGTCCGCGTTCCGGCGAGTCTGCTCACCGCGGTTCCCGAATACCAGGTCTGGGCGCGCGGCAAGACGGGGACATTGTCGCGGGTCGCGATCTGCAAACGACCCTGCGAATCGCGGATTTGCGCCTGCCTGCGGATGAACAGATCGCGCGGGAACGCGAACCCGACAACCGCACCGCTCGTGAAACACCGGCTGCTGTCTGCTCCCGGACTGAGCGGATCGTCGCAGGCATCCGCCCAGCACGCTTTGATCCGGATCGGCACAGGACTGCGCATCTCGCGCGACAGGAGTCGGGCGGCCTCCAGAAGCGCATTGCGGCGCTGCTGGCCGACCGTGGTCCCGTTGTTGCCACCGGCCGCGCTCCGCGGCGTCGGATCGTTCCATTCCGCAATGCTACAAGGCAGGCTACCAGCGAGGCTTCCTGACGAGAAGTCGTCCGGCGTGGCGTCGTCGAACACCACCTCGATTGGCACCGGGCCTGGATCGACGGTGGAAGTGGACACGCGCACGCTGCCGCCGCTTGCCGCGGTAGCCAGGTTCAGCACGAGCAAATACCAGCGCCCGGCCCGTACCGGCTGTGTATTGTAGCGACCGATCGCGATGCGCTCGGTCGCCTCGGCGCTGACGGCCCGATAGTGCGAGCCTTCGACCAGGTAGGTAGCGTTCGGCGTTTCGCCCGGCCCGGATCCGGGAAAAGGACTGCCGTAGCGCACCAGCAGATCGAGGTCGGTGTTGCCGCTGACCTCGAATTGCAACTGCGCGGCGTCGGCCGGCGCGTCGAAATAGAACGCGTCGGTGAACGCGTTGCCGGCGAGACTGAAACTGCGCGACTGGCCGGCCACCAGCGGGGTGTCTGGTGCGGCCTGTGCGAGTGCGCTGGCGGCGAACAGGGGAAGGGCGAGGAGACGGCGCACGGTCAGCGCTCCTGCACGCCGCGCCGGGCAGCCGCTTCGCGCCAGGCCCGATAGGCGGGATTCTCGTCGGCGCTGCAGCGGATTGTCACGCGGCCCTGCGCGTCGAGACTGGCGGTCAGCACGTTGAAGATCGGCGCCGGTAGCCGCGGCTGGTTCTTCAACAGCGCCGCGGCGGCCCCCGGAGCATCCGCGAGCGGGCGGGAATAGGGCTCAGCTGCAGTTGCCGGCCCGAGTGCCAGGACCGCGGACACGGCACCGATCGCAACTTGAAATCCGATGTTCATTCGAGACTCCTGTTGTGGCACTCCACGATCGACGACGGACCGAGCGCAGGGCGGATCAAGCGGCAAACCGCGCGCTGTAACCGCGCGCACCGGCATGCATGTGCACGCGATCGTCATGATGCCCGCCGGATTCGGGCCTTTCATTTTTCTCATAACCGCCAGATCACCCCGATCGACGGCACGATCGGCAGCCCCGATTCAAAGCGCGGCTGGATGACCAAATCACGCTCACCGACGCGAATGTCGAATCCTGAGACGCCGGTGGGATTGTCGCGATTGAGCAGATTGAACACCTCAAAATATGCCGTCACCATGCTGTTGCCCAAACGCACGTCCCGACTCAGGCGTGCAGCCAGGTTGAGATAGTGCGGAACCCGGGCGCTGTTGCGCTCACCCAGCCGAACGCTGAGGTTTTGGCCAAGCTGATGCTCCCCGATCAACGGGGTGGTCGGCCAGCCACTCCGCGCTGCGAGCAGTGTGCTCAGGCGCCAGCCCTCGCCGAACTCGCGGTCGTAGCCGAGTTGCACCGAGTGCGGCTGATCCCAACTGCGCGGTTGCCACACGCCGCCAATGCGCTCCTCCGCGCGAGACAAGGCGTAGCTCGCCCACCAACGGCTGCCGGAATGCCGTCGCGACAGCGTCAACTCTAGGCCGGCGCTTCGGGCGCGCTCCGGATCAACCCGCACGCGATCTGGCTCGGCTTCCGGAAACCTCGCCTCGTCACCGAAAAAAAGATTCTGCCAGCGCGGACGCGGATCGTTCCAACGGAGCGCGTAAACCTCGGCGCGCAGGTCGAGTCCGCGCGAAATATGCTCCTCCCATGCAAGCACGATCTGCGTCGCCGGCTCTGGTGCGGCGAAGCGCTCTTCCCCATCTTCGACAGCCAGCTCATCGCTGCGCTGTCCCTGAGTGGCGCGGGCAGCGCTCAAGCGCAAACGTCGTTCTGGCAACGGCGACCAGGCCAACGCCAAATGGGCATCGAGTTCGGTGTCACTCCGCTCGCCTGGCGCAAAGTGCGCCACACGCAGCCCGCTGCGCATCGACCAGTGCTGCGACCACGTTCGCTCGTAGTCGAGCCATGCCGCTCCATGATTACCTAGAATGCGCTGGTTGAACTGCCGACTGAAACGCGCAAGCCCCGGGCGGGCGATCGGACGGACTTCCACCCGGCTGCGATAGTCATAGTCGGCCTCCTCGGCGCGCCACTCAAGTCCAAGCTCGTAGCGCTGCTCCCGATCTGTTTGCCGGCGCGTCGCGTGCGAGAAGCGCCAACCGGCAAGCTCCCGATGGTCTCGAACCACTGCGTTTGCGTCCAATCTACCGGACAGGAACCCCGCTCGCTCGCGCCGCAGCGCCGCGTGACCGATTACGGTTTCACTTGCGAGACCATTGGACCAGTCGCTTTCGAGCCGGGCCCAGAAGTAATGATGCCCGGACTCGCCGTCGAGTCGCTCGCGGTCACCGTCTGCATCGTCGAACACCACGTCGTCACCAGCACTCAACATCTGGACGGTCAGACGTTGGCCCTCTGCGACCGGCTGGCGCCAGCGCAGCAGGACATCGCGATACGCGGGGTCGATCTCACCGTCCGGGTCGACGTAGTCCAGCACGAAATCAAGGTAGCCGCGCCGGACGGAGGCGAGCAGATCGCGATCGTGATCGTCGTCCCGCCAGCCGTGGGTGTAGAACGCAGTGATTCCACCGACACCGATGCGACGGTCCCGGCCCGCCTCGACTTCCCGCGTGCTCACGTCCATCACCGCGCCGTTGCGTCCACCAAAGCGGCTGGGCCATGCTCCGGTGTAGAGATCGATCGCGCCGACGAGATTGGCATCGATGATTCCGATTGCCTCCGACACGCTCGCGAGGTGAAAGGGTCGGTACAGCTCGAACCCATCCAAGCGCATGGATACAGCATCGGTTTCGCCGCCTCGAACGTGAAATCGTGCGCTGGAATCGCTCGCGGCCACGCCTGGAATCACGCGCGCCAGACGCAGTGTGTCATCGCCGAAGTGCGGCAGGGCGGCCACATCATCGTCATCCAGAAAGCCCGCTCCTGAACCAGCGAGACCGTAGTAGCCCGCCCATACGTCGACCCGGTCAAGCGACGTCGGCAGCTCGATCCTTCCGCGCTCCGGGGCAACCAAGTCCGGACCCCGCTCGACCACGCAGCGAACGTGGACGCTGCGGCAGCGCAGTCCGTGCTGCGCAAGCAGAGCGGCTCGCACAATCAGCGGATCAGTCTCCTGTGGCACGCTCACGACCCGCATTGACGGCCGGACGACCTCGGAGGTGTACACCGTTGCCAGTCCTTCATGCCGTGACAGCTCGGCGAGCGCCTGGCTCAGCGGTTGGCCGACATCGATTGCAGTGTTTCCGGCAAGCACCGGGGCACCGAGCAGCACCAGCAGACTCAGGGCCAATCTTGGGCTATGGCGACACATGCAGTCGTCCTTGTCGGCGATCGATTTCGATTCGCATCGGTCCCATGACGCGTGCGAGATCGAGCAGTTCTTCGGCGTCCAGACCGGCGAAATCGCCGCTCACCGTCGCATCGAGGCGTCGATCCAGTGACGGATCGACGGCGCTGTCGAGCGTCAGCCCTGCCTCGTGCGCGTACCACGCGATCAACTCCCGCAGCGTGCGGCCTTTGGGGTCGAACGGAGCCATCGCCGCGCGGGCCCAGTTCCATTCGGCAGCCCATGGCGTCAGGATCCCGCGCTGTTCGGCTCCGTCGCCATCGACTCGCAGTTTTTCGCCGGCGCGGAGGCGGGTCCCGAGTTCGCCGGCCACATCGACGGCACCGTCCCGGACGGCGACCATCACGTGCCCATCGGGATCCCGGCGGACCAGGAATCGCGTTCCAACGTCTCGAACCACCAGCAGCGGGGTACGCACCGTCACGCCGCCGCGGGCCCTGCCGCTGTCGAGGTAGACCGCACCGCGATGCAGCACGAAGTCCTCCGCTGAATTGAACTGGATCTCGCTGTCGCGATCGAGCCGCAGGCTGTCAAGTCGCGCGATGCTCAACTGCGCGCTTGCGCTCGGCGCCGTGGCGACCCGCTGGCCGACTGCGATGCGCATGCCGGGCCCAAGCGTTGTGGCGCCCGAGTGGTCCAGGCGCTGCGTGAGGCCCGTGCTGTGGATCAGTGTCGCAACATCGACTGGCTCAGGCGCCGGGCTTGGGCGGAGCAACCAGCCAAGCCCGGACACCATGCTCGCGGCCATTGCCGCGAACAGAAGACGACGCCGGCGACGACGCGCAACGCCAACCTGCCACGCCATGCGTACATTGCGTTCGACGCGTTCTGCGGTCATGGGGTCGATCTCAGGTCTCGCGCCAGCGGCGCGCAGCAGCCCGGAGATCGGATCGGCGTCACCTTTTCCACCTGCGTCCTCTTGTCCGCTCATTGCGACACCTCCCCTCCGGTCAGTGTCAGGAACACGTCACGAAAGGCCTCCCGCGCGCGACCCAAAGTGGATTCGATGGCCTTCTCGCTGCGACGCTGCCGCTCGGCCATCTCTCGCACGGACAGCCCGAGCACGTACTTGGCTTCGAGGCATTCCGCGTAGAGCGGCGGCAGGCGATCGAGCGCGGAATGCACACGGCGAGTCATCTCGCTGCGAGATGCGATGCGGGCAGGGTCGGCATCGGCATCCTGGTCCGGCGCGATCGCGGCGAGGGCCGCATTCAGCGTTACATCATCCTCTACGGTGAGCACCCGCGCATCGAGGGCACCGCGCCTTTCCAACTGGCGACGTTCGATCGTGAACAGCCAGGTCAACAGGCTCGATTCGCCGCGATAGCCGTCGAGCTTTTCCAGCGCTGTCACCAGCGATTGCTGCGTGACTTCCTCGGCCAATGCAGCGTCTCCACAGTGGCGAACGGCGTACCGGTAGAGGCGAGGAAAGGCCTGCCGGTAGAACTCGGTGAACGCCGCGCCGTCGCCGCGCAGGATTGCAGAAGCGCGGGCAAGGTCGTCGTCATGCCGATGAATGCTGGTCATGATGTCTAGAGGAAGGACAGCGGAAAATCCTTCGCGACTGGGTCGATCTGGCGCCGGTGAGGCCCGGACACGGGAGGCCCGGACACGATCTACGCCGGAGCGGGCGGCGTGCGAGCGGCAGCGACCGGCTTGGGCCACGTCAACAGGGCGGCGTCCACGCCGGCAGTCAGTGTCGAGGAGTGTTTCGGGCGGTCGGAGACTCCCACCCGCTACGGGTCGCCTGGTGTGTGTCCCGTCCGGACCAAGTCACCTCATCGGCATGCCGTGCAGGCAGGTACGGGGCGTTCGCGTGTAGGAGATTCAACCGCCCTTTCCGATCAGTCTTCCGGGCAGGCGGCGGTCGCGCAAACTGATCTTCCCGCCATTTGACGGACACCGAGTTATTACACCGGCCCATAACTACCTAAATCTTAACCCCATGCATGCCAAACTTTCCACATGGCTCGTTCCGACCGTCGCAAAGCTGGCTCCGAGACGCGAATCGAACTGCGCAAGCGGGCGTTGATGCTGCGCAAGGAGGGTCGTCCGCTGGCGGAGATTTCGTCGATCACGGGGTATGCGGTGACCTACCTGTCGACGATGCTGGCTCGCTGGGAGCAAGACCCGGACGCTGTGGTGCACGTGGCGCGCGGTGGTC
>JAJTHZ010000174.1 GCA_021299185.1 Lysobacteraceae bacterium
GTGATCAAGGTCGACTTCGGTGGTGGTTGAGGCGCCTCCCAGCCACGCGATGCGCCGCGCCCGCTCAGAGTCTTCGACCAAGCGCACCTCAAGGTTCTGCATCACCCCTTCCACGAAGCCGATACCGAACGCCCGCGCGCGAAGGGCCTTGCGCGACGCTTTGCGGACCCGGCACAGGTGCTTGCTGGACGCGCGCTCCATGACCCGGCGCAGCTGCTCGAACGCGTAGGCCGCGATCTCAGGCGCGGAGCCGTGGCCGACGTATGTGATCGCAGTCCTGCCCACGTGGCGATCGAGAACGGCTGTCGCGCCGAATGCCGCCCCGCAAAGACTCGCGAGAATCCACACGTGGTCAGGCACGTCCCCGCCGCGCGACCGCGTCTTCGCCTCGGCCTTGACGTATTCCGGCTCGTCCACGTCCTGCGCATCGAGCCCGTACTGGCGCATCAGCGCCTCGGCCTGGCGAAGGGCGGCCGCGGCTTCGTGCGCGTTGCTGCTCTTCGCCAGCCGCAGGCAGGCCCGCAGCTTGCGGATGGCGCTCGCGCGGTCCATCACCGCACCACCGGCAGCAGATTGGCCAGCGCGCGGCCGCGGTCGGTCAGCTGGACTTCGAAGCTGATTCCGACCGCAGGAAAATGCTTCGCGACGCCGGCGCCGCTTAGCGTCGACCATCCCGGGTCCGAAAGCACGACCAGGCCACGCGCGGCACACCATTCCAGCGCCGCGCGCAGTTCGGGCGCCTCGCCCGCGTCGATCCAGTACGCGTCGACCTCCGCCTTCGGCCGACTGAGCAGGTGGAGCACGAGCGCGAAGGCGTCCAGGCTCGCGAGGGTCACCGGCAGTCGGGGCAGTTCCTTCTTGGAAGCCATCACGCACGCCCCTTCAGCAGCTCGACCGCGCTGCTCCCAAAGTTGCCCAGCATGTACAGCCCGGTGACCCACTTCACGACGTCGCCCCAGACCGTGTCGGCAATTCGGCCCCAGGCACACAGCAGGGTCGCGAGCAGCACGACAAGGATCGCGACCGCCACCTTCCGGCTGGCCCACTTCCGCTCGGCGCGCGCCGTCAGCAGCACGCCCTCGACCGCCACAGCCGGCGCGCTCACCGGATCCTCCGGGTGTCGACCGTGCAGGCGCTCATCGGCGCCGGGGTGTACAGGACGCGCTGGCCGAGCGGCTGCTCGATGACGATGCCGCCGGTGCGCGGGATGTCGGCGTACGCCACCCAGCCGGTGTCGAGGCCGAACGCGGCCGGATTGATGGCGGCGTCGGCCTGCGTGCACCGCACGCGGTACTCGTAGACGGGGAACTGCGGCAGCAGCACCGCGACCAGGCCGAAGGCGACGATCGCGGCAAGCGCGACCAGGGAAGCGCGAAGGGACCGGCTCATCACCGCAGCCCCTTCGCAGCCTTCGCTGCGCGCTTGAAGTCGTCGCTGCCCGTCGCCGCCTCGGACGTGATGGCGGTCAGCAGCTTGTCGATCTCGCCCTGGACGGCGTCGACGATGACCTCGTCGGCGACGTCGGTGATCGAACAGCCGATGGCGGCCAGCTCGTTCGCCGGCAGGGCCTTGACCGCGGCCGCGATGATGGCCTCGCTGACCTTGATCAGCCCGTCGGCCTTGGCAGGCAGCTTCTTGCGGATCAGGTCGATCACGGCCTGCTCGTCCGCGTAGGTGAGCTGGCCGGGCTGCTTGCGCAGGCCGACCTTGATGCCGTGGAGCTGCTGGCTCTTCGGCTGGTCGAACACGGCGCGGTTGGCGTCGACGAGGGCGCGCAGGTGCTCGCGCGCGTTCACCGCCTGGTCGAGGGCGGCGATGATGCCGGGCCGGTGCTCCTCGCTGACGCGGGCGATCGCCTCGCGGACGTTGAGCAGCGCCTGGCGCAGCTCGTCGCGGGCGCCGGCGTAGGCGGCCGCGGCTCGGTCGATGGCCTCGAAGGCCTCCTGCTTCTGCTGTACGGCGGCGTTCATGCGATCTCCTTGGGTTGCAGGCGCCCGAGCGCGGCTTCGGCGCGCTGCCAGGCTTCGGGTTCGGTTTCGGCCAGGTCTTCCAGCAGCACCTGGTGTTCATTGCTGACCGCCCAGCGCCAGGCGCTGTGGAAGCGCGCGACACGGACCCGCAGGCGCGGCGCGGCGCCGTAGGTCGTCTCGACGATGGGCAGCAGCGGCGTGTCCATCAGCCCCGCGCCGTGATGCAGGCGGCCTGTGCGCGGCGCAGCGCGCCCTGGGCGGCCCACACCTCCTTGAGCGCGTCCTTCGGCGCGTCGTGGTTGATCGCGTCGCCCACCAGCTCGTCGAGGTCCTGCAGCGCGGCGCTGATGTGGTCGTAAAGCCGGTACGTCGTGACCGGCGGCTTCGCCTTCGCGACCGCCTTCGGCGGGCTGCCGCGGCGGGGCGCGGCGGCCGGCGCCTTCTTCGCCGCGCGCGCGCCGCGCGCCGGCTTGGTGCCCTTCGAACGGGCCGGCTTGCCCTTCGAGTACTTCGGGTTGATCAGGTAGGCGTACCGCCCTGTCGCCTCGTCTGTGACCCGGATGACGCCGCCGGCCTTGTGCATGCTGTAGAGGTGCGAGCTGACGGCTTGCGCATCCAGCTCGTCGATCTTCTCGGCGATCTGCGCGCTGGTGAGGGGCTGGCCCGACGCCGAGAGCACGGCGCGGATGCGGTCCGCGTCCTTCACGACGGCGCTCACCCTTCACCGCCCGCGGCAGCCAGCCGCTGCGCTGGCCAGGTGATGGCGCACTCGCCGAGCCGTGCGAACACGTGCCGCTGGCGCTGGCCGTCGACCACCGTGGCCACTGACTTCGCGCGCTCCAGCGGCAGGTCGGGCGCGCGGTCGACCAGGATCAGCGGCTCGCGGCCACCGTCGGATTCCAGGCTGATCGACTCGACGACGCAGCCCGCGTCGTTGAGCCGGTGGACCGCGCCGAGGGCGGCGGTGAGCTGCTGGACCGCACGCCGGTTCGGCGGGGCCAGCTCAAGGGGTTTCGTCTGCACGATCGATCTCCAGTCCGAGTTGTCCGTAAAGGTCAGGGAGCGCGACGCGTTTCATCGCCGCCACCTGGCTGAGGCTGGTCATGGCCCGGTCGACCAGGAACCGACAGGCGCGGTCCAGGTCTTCCGGTGACGCGGCCCACCAGTAGCCCGCGTCGGTGGTGCTGCAGATCGGGTGGCCTTCGCGGCGCAGGTGTTCCACGGTTTCGCGGAACTTCCTGCGCAGCGCTTCGTCATCCCGACCCGTGATCTCGCGCACGATGTCCTGCGCGCGTCCTCCGTTCACTTCACCGAGCCGCCCGCGCAGCGCCATCAGCACCGACCCCGGTGTGATCTCGCGGCTGAGCAGCTCGCCTTGCATCACGCGGCAGCCTGCTGCTTCGGCGCGCGTTCGAGGCCCGCTCGAACGGCGATTGCGGCGACTTCAAACCACGGGATCACGGCGACCTTCCCGGTGGCCGTGCTGTAGACCAGCAAGCGCCGGGTGCCGTCGTTCGTAAGCCCGGCGAGCACGTCATCGGCGATCGCGCCGAGCTTGGTCGACTGACCGAAGATCAGCTGCGCGGCGTCGCCTTCGTGGATCTGGACGGGCTCGCTCATGACCGCAGCCCTCCCACCATCCGCTTCAGCACCTCGATCAGCGCCTGCGCCTCCGCGCGCGTCAGCTCGCCCAGCACCACGTCGACCTGGCGCCCCGCCTCGCGCGCCGGCAGCCCGGCGTCGCGGAAGGCCTGGGCGTGGAGCAGCGTGATCACGTCGGTGGGGAGTTCGAGCCGCGCGAAGAGATTGCGCACGTACTCGCGCTGGTTGCTGGTCGAGGGACCGCTCTGGGCGCCCAGGTAGACCGGCCGATGCTCCTGTCGGACGAGGGCGGTCATGCGGCACCGCCGATCACCGCGAGGGTGCAAGGCTCGAAGCTCTCGACGAGCAGCTCGTCACCGTAGGTGAAGAAGGCCAACTGGTCGCCGCCGGGCGGCGGCGGCTGGTAGGCGGCGGCGGAGTAGTAGCGCCGGTCCTGGAACGCGAACTGCACCGGCTCGTGACCGGTCCGCTCCAGGAAGACCAGGCGCACGGTGCCTGCGGTGCCGGGTCCGGAGCACTCGATCACCTGCGCGACCTCGTTGCGCGTGAAGCACGTCCGGACGAACGGCGAGTCGTGGATGCAGATCCAGGCCGGGATCGCATCGGCCGATGTCGGTCGGTCGCCGGCCTGGGTGCAACCAGCCAGCAGCAGCGCGAACAGCGCGAGAAGGCGGATCATTCGCCACCTCCCACGAGCCCCAGCTCGCGCGCAGCCTTCTTGATGTCCGCGCAGCACACGGCGCGCTCGTGCGCGCGGGCGTACATCGACGCCAGGCGCATGCACTTCGTGAGGCTGCGCAGCGCGCCGGGCTTCGAGGCGATCTCCAGCAGCACGGCGTGGCAGGACTTCTCCTCGACGCCCCAGGCGGCGATGAGCGCCTCGACGTCGGACTCGCCCGTGCGCTGCACGCGCACGCGCTTGCCGATGCGCGAGTGCAGGCGATCGAGGAACGGCGCGCGATTGCCGCCGGTCATGCGCGCGTACACCGTCTCGTTGCCGACCAGGGCGACGCCGATCCCGGTCTCGTCGTGGATGGCGCGCACCTGGTCGAGCGCCTGCACCGTCAGGTGCTGCGCCTCGTCGATCACCAGCAGTCCGTGCGTGTCGCGCACGCGGCGCGTGATGGCGCCCTCCAGCGCGATCGCGCCGCCGGTCAGGTTCGGCATGCCGAGCGAGGCGCAGATGCGCTGCAGGCTGGTCACGACGCCCTGACTCGCCGGCGACATGGTCGCCAGCCAGACGTTGGGGCTCGTGGCCTGGTGGCGCAGAATCGCCTGCGTCTTGCCGACGCCGGCGCCGCCGTAGATCACCGCGATGTCGCCGGCGACCTGGGCGTACCGGAGCGCGGCGACGACGCGCTCGGACGTGGCCGTCGGCACGTAGCCGGGCCCGGTCGGCAGCTGCCCGGCCTCGGCGGCGCGCGCCTGGTGGGCCTCAACCCAGAGGAGGAGCTTCTTCTCGACCGCGGCGTTGTCGCCGGGGTACTTGCCCGACATCCACTGCGACACGGTCGCGCTGGAGAGTCCGGCTTCGCGTGCGATCGCGGACTGGGAGAGTCGCGAGTCCTGGTCGCAGAGCGCCTTGATGCGATCGCGCAGGTCGTCCGTTGCGCTGGTTGCGGTTCCGTCAGCCATTGTGTTCACCCTGGTTTCCTCGTTCGTGCCGGCGACCCGCCGGCTAGGCAAATCGGTCTTTCAGCTGGCGCTCGAGGAATGCGTGCGTGACGCGCTCCTCGTCGGACAGCTCCCCTTGCTCCGACGCCGGCGACGGCGTCGGCTTGAACACCGGTTGGATCACGCGTGCCGGCGGCATCGGCGGCGTCTCGCCCTTCGGCATCTGGTCGGCGACTTCGGCTGCCGACATGCGCCGCTCGGCTTCCAGCTGCTGCTTCGCGGCGCGGCGCCACTGGCGCTTCGCGCGGCTGTGCTCTTTCGCGGCCTGCGTGTCGGCGAACCCGACCGCGGCGATGCAGTCGGCGGTGCCGATGAACTGGTCGGCCAGCGTGTAGACCTGGACCGTCCCGCCGTGGAGGTTGTCGGCATCGAACCGCACGACGACCTTCGATCCGGCGTGCGGCGTGAGCGCCTCGCACCAGTAGCGGTTGCCGGCGAGCGTGATGGACCCGTCGCGCGCGCTCGCGGTGACGGCCTCGGTGGCCAGCAGCAGGTGGCGGAGCTGCTCGGCGGTCGCCTTGGTCACCGGGCTCGCTGAGTAGGACGCGGCGAACACGTCGTCGAAGGACTGACGGCCATCGCATACCGCTGTGCGGCGACCAGGCCGCGCGTTGTGCGCGGCGATTTCTTCGTCGACCACGCGGGCGAAGGTGGCGAAGTCGACGGCGCGGGAGCCGTAGTTCTCGGGCTTCGCACCGGGGCTGTTGCCGGTGTAGGCGCCGGCGAACGCCGGGTGCTTGGCGATGCGATCAGCCCAGTCGCGGAACGCACGCTCGATGGGCTTCGCCTGGCCGTGGTACGGCGTCGCCCAGTGCACCTGCGCGCCGAGGCGCACGATGACGCCGTCGAGGTCCTCGGGCTTGACCTTGAACCGGTAGCGGTTCGGCGCGCCGCCGGTGAGCATCTTGCTGGCGAAGCCGCGGCCGTTGTCGAGCCACACGTGGCTCGGGATGCCGAACGTCGTGACCAGGTCGTGGAAGCTCAGCCGCGCGAGGTCGGCCGATTCGGTCTGGCCGATCCGGCGCGACAGGATCTTGCCGGAGTACAGGTCCTGGAACGGGATCACCACCGGGCGACCGACCGTGCCGTCCGGGAACCGCACGAACACGTCGAAGGTGTGGCCGTCGGCGTTCACCGCTTCAAGCGCGCGGAAGACCGTGCGATCGCGGCGCTGCGCGGGGAAGATGTCGAGCAGCGCCTCCTCGCCTTCGCGTGCCAGCACCTGCACGTGGCGCGGGATCTGGCGGTCGAGTCGGCGCTGGAAGGTGCGCAGCGGCGGCAAGACCCAGCCGCGCGCGGTGGCGATGCGCTGCAGGCGGTCGTAGCAGCTGCTCGCGGAAGGACGTTCAAGGCGCAGGAAATCGGCCTTGAAGATGTCCCAGGCGTCGACCGGGATCTGGGCCTCGGCGGTGCGCCCGACGAACTGCGGCAGGAGGAGCGCGAGCCAGTCCCCGCGATGCGAGCCGCGAACGGTCGCCTCCCACCGTTGGAGCGATGCGACGGACGCACCGCGCACGTTTTCGCGCTGCAGCTGCGCCACCACCTGGTTGCGCGCGTCGACGCGCGAGAGTCCACTGCGCACCAGCTCTTCGAGCGCGAACAGGGCGCGCATGCGGCGCTCGGCCGTCGCCTTGAGCTTCGCGTTCGCGCGGTCGAAGCGCGACCAGGCCGAGGCGATCTGTTCGGTGCTGGCGGGCTTGCGCTCGACCGGCGCGCGAGTGACGGCCTGGCGCGCGACCGCAGCCAGGACGTCCTTCGGCAGGCCCGCGACGACGTACTGGCGGGTTGACCCGCCGCGCACCTGAATCGTCTCGAAGCGCCAGTTCTCGCGCGCGGCGCGCATGCGCACGGCGCGCGGCGTGATGCCCATCGCTGCCGCGACATCCGCTGGCGTGATGTGGGTCAGGTCGAGCACGAAGCCTCCGAGAAGAAAGAACCGCGGCAGCCGCGCGCGGCGCGGAGGGTCGCCGAGCGTGTGGTCAACAGGAGCAACGCCCCGGCTGCCGCGGTGGGGGAAATGACGGCCCGATATCGCTCGGGCCCAGCGCCGGTCGCTCCGCATTCAAAGGCCGCTGCAGCACCGGAAGTCCGCCCAGCCTGGTGAGCGCCCGTACGCTGGGCGCTCACCGCGCGCGGCGGTTGGTTGCGGCGATTCATCGGACACCCCGCTGTTGCATCGCGACCTTGATCGCGCGGATGTGGTCGTCGGCCTGCTCGCGGATGCGTTCCAACCGGGACAGGTCGTGGTGCAAGGTCTCGTTGCCCCACAGCACGCGGCCGCCGCGCTGCGCTGCCAGCCATTCGGTGTAGGCGCGCGACGAGCACGAGGCTTCGAGGGCTGGGATGAGCCACGCCGGGGCGTTGTGCTCTTCGCGCGCCTCGCTGGTGTAGGCGTCGAGCATCGTCTTGCTGACGTCCTTTCCCGCCAGGCGCGATGCGTTCGCGGCGATCGCGTAGCGGTCGAGACCGCTCGCCGCGAACATGTCCGCAAGCAGGTGAGCGATCACGGCGCGGTAGTCGAACGCGCCAGCGACTTCGACCGCCGCGCGCGGTGCCGCGAACAGGTCGCCGGACTGGTGGTCGGGGCGGCGTGGCATGGCTGTCAGCTCCGGCCCTTGCCGCTGACATTGCGCGGACCGCGCGCTGGCGCGACACTCAGGGCGGTGACGTTCCCGCGCAGCGGCTTGCGGCCTCGGGGACGGTTCGGCTGGCCGTGTTCGTCGTAGCGACTCGGCCAGATGTCGTGGGCGCGGAGCCCGATGGTCTTGGCGATGATCGCCTCAGCCTTCGGGTAGGGCCGGTGCAGAGCCTTGTTGAGCGTGGTGCGGGCCACCCCGTGATGGACGCTCAGCTGGACGATCGACCACCCCGCCTTGTGGAGGGCCGCGATGATGTCCGCACGATGCCAGTCCGATTGGGCTGGTTTTTTTGCGGCGTTTGCTGGGCTCATTAGGGCGGGCTATGTCAGTTGGCTAACGTGGCGCAGACATTACGCACAATTGGGCAACGATGCAAGTCCTTTTGGGCTTCCGACTTCGCGTCGGCGCGTCGCATTGGGCAGAGTCGCGATAAGCCGATGATCTACCGGCTTTTTTCGGGAAGTCGGAAGCGAATCAGGGAGGTCGGAAGCGCGCTTCCGACTTCGACGCGATGAAGTCGGAAGGAGAAATGCGCACGATTGGGCTTCGCCTGGAGCAGATCAGGGGCCGCCGATCGCAGAAGGTGATGGCTGCCGAGCTGGGGGTCGCGCTGCGTTCGTACGCGCACTACGAGCACGGCACGCGGGAGGTGTCGGCCCTCTTGCTGCAGCGGCTCAGCGCGCTCGGCTACGACGTGAACTGGGTGCTCACAGGCAAGGGCACCGAGCGCATGGTCGAGGCGCCAGCGAACGTGCGCGAGCTGCGCCCGGAGGGAGCCGTTGCCCGCTCTCAGCCCGCGAGACTGGATCCGGACAAGCTGCGCTTCGCCTTGGAGGTGGTCGAGGAAGCACTCGCCGCGTCAGGGCGGACCGCCGACCCGGCTGGGAAGGCGCACCTGGTGGCCAAGATCTACGAGACGTTCCTGGAGGAGGCCGATGTCGGTAGGGCCACCGCGACGGTTCTGCGGCTTATCCGAACAGGGACGTGATCAGGGGCTTTATGGACGAGAAGAAGAAGGGAGAGCTGGTGGATGCGTTCGTGTACGCAACGCGGCCGCCGCTTTCGCAGCGTCACCGCAGCGACAGCTGGTTGGCGGTTCGCGGGAACAACAACCAGATTCGGGTCGTGCTTTCCGGCCACCACCGGGCGGCCGTTGACGATGATGGCTCGATGCGCCGGAAGTTGATCGGCCAGGCTCTCGCGCACGTTCGCCGGGTAGGCGCTACAGCGATGTTTCGGTCTTGGATGCTCCGAACCTATGGCTCGCCGCTCCTGAGCCAGCTGACGACCGCGGAGCTACGCCAGGCGCACCGGGAAGTGATGGGGTGGCGTTCGGCGGCCGGGTAAACCGTCCTTGAAGGGCGCTCGAACGCTTCACTCGGGCGTCCTTCGCGCCGCATTTCATGTGTCCCTTTTCCCCCGTCCCGGCACTGGCACCGCAAACCTAGGGTTGCTTGCCGTGGCGTCCGGTTTCGGCGGTTTTTCCGGGTTTTCTTGGCGTTTTTTCCCGGTATGTCCCATTGAATCCCACTACCTCAAACCCCGTGTCCCCGCACAGTCGGGCTCCGGGGGTTGCGGGGCGGGGCGTTTGTAGCACAATCCCCGCGCCTTCCCGCCGAGCGGCCAACGCATGCACGACAACCCGGGGTTCTGGGACACGGAGCCCGTCGCCTCCCTGGTCGCTGCCGAACGCGCGTGGCTGGAGTCGCGCCGCGTGCAATGGCCGCAGGCGCTCGAACTGTGGGTGCATCCGGCGGCGGTGCCGGCCGAACGCGGCTGCGTGTCGCTGGCGCTGGCCGCCGACGGTGGGCTGTCCGGGCCGATGCTGGCGCGCGCCGATCGACTGCCGTTCGCCGACGACAGCGTGCCGCGCGTGGTGCTGCAGCATGCGCTGGACCTGCGCCCGGCGCCGCGGTCCCTGCTGCGCGAGGCCGTGCGCACGCTGGCGCCCGGCGGCCACCTGGTGGTGTTCGGCTTCGATGCGCTGAGTCCCACCATCTGGCGCTGCCGGTTCACGCGACGCGGCATGCGGCGCGCGGTGGGCATGCATCTGCCGGCCCGCCTCGCCCAACTCGGCGGGCAACTCGGACTGTCGGACATCCACCGGTTCGGCTTCGCGGCCGGTGACGCGCCGGTGCGCGAGGGCGGCTGGCCGCGCCCCGCCTATGCCCTGGTGGCGCGCAAGAACAGCCGCAACGTGATCGTGCTGCGCCGCGGCGCCGGCGCCGAAGCACAGGCCGTGGGCGCGATGATGCCCGCCGCCAACCGTCACGCCGAGTCATGTCGCTGATGGCCGGCGAGGCGGTGGTGGAGGCATTCACCGACGGTGCCTGCCTCGGCAATCCCGGGCCCGGCGGCTGGGCCGCGCTGCTGCGCTATGGCGGCACCGAACGCCTGCTCAGCGGCGCCGACCCGGCCACGACCAACAATCGGATGGAATTGATGGCGGCGATCGAAGCCCTGGCCGCGCTCAAGCGCGAGGCGTCGGTGCGGCTGTCGACCGACTCCCAGTACGTGCAGCGCGGCATCACCGAATGGGTGCCGCGCTGGAAGCGCAACGGCTGGCGCACCGCCGACGGCAAGCCGGTCGCCAACCAGGACCTGTGGCAGCGGCTCGATGCGCTGGTCACCGGCCACGCCGTGGCCTGGCTGTGGGTGCGCGGGCACAGCGGGCACCCGGAGAACGAACGCGTCGATCGCGCGGCACGGGAAGCCGCCGAGCGCGTGCGCGGCGGCGGGACCCAGGGCTGAGCCATGCGCCAGGTCGTGCTCGACACCGAAACCACCGGCCTCGCCGCCGACCGCGGCCACCGCGTGATCGAGATCGGCTGCGTGGAGCTGCGCGAGCGGCGCCGCACCGGCGTCACCTTCCACCGCTACCTCAATCCGGAGCGTGCGATCGACGCCGGGGCGCAGGAGGTGCACGGGATCAGCGAGGAGTTCCTGCGCGACAAACCGCGCTTCCGCGAGATCGCCGACGAATTCCTCGATTTCGTGCGCGGCGCGGAACTGGTGATCCACAACGCTTCGTTCGACCTCGCCTTCCTCGACGCGGAACTGGAGCTGCTCGGCGGCCGCGGCCGCATGGCCGAGCACGCCTCGGTTCTCGATACCCTGGCCCTGGCGCGCGAGCGCTACCCCGGGCAGCGCAACAGCCTCGATGCGTTGTGCAAGCGGCTCGGTGTCGACAACGCCCATCGCGAGTTGCACGGCGCGCTGCTCGATGCCTCCCTGCTGGCCGAGGTGTACCTGGCCATGACCGCCGGCCAGGCCAGCCTCGACCTCGCCGCGGATGCGCCCGGCGGCGCCGAGTCGGTGGCCGCCGCGCGCGCCCGCTCGGGCGCCCGCGTGCGCGTGCTGCGTGCCGGCGCCGACGATCTCGCGCGCCACGAGGCGCGCCTCGATGCGGTCGCCAAGGCGTGCAAGGGCCAGCCCGTCTGGCGCCGCGGCACCTGAGCTGGGCCGCCGCTCGCTCCGGCGGTCGCGGCGATTGGCAAGCCACGTTCCGGTGGCATAATGGCTCGGGCTCGGCGCCTGGGGGGCGTCCGGCGCGACCGTCACGGTCCCTCGGGGAGGGCTGCCATGAAGTTCCATCGGTGGATCGCGGGATGGTTGTTCGTGCCGGGGCTCGCGCTCGGTTCCGGGGTGGTCGACGAGATCGCCGCCCACAAGCACCTCGGCGTGGCCAGTTGCGCGAGCAGCGTGTGCCATGGCGCCACGCAGGCGTTCAAGGAATCGAACGTCATGCAGAACGAGTTCGCGCTGTGGCAGGAATTCGATCCGCACGCGACCAAGGCCTACCAGGCGCTGACCGGGGCCGAAGGGCAGGCGATCGCGCGCAAGCTGGGTCTCGGTGACGCCACCACCGCCAAGGTCTGCCTCGACTGCCACGCCGACAACGTGCCGGCGGACAAGCGTGGCGAGAAGTTCCAGATCGCCGACGGCGTCGGCTGCGAGGCCTGCCACGGCGGTTCGGAACTGTGGATCTCCTCGCACGCCGAGAAGTCGGCCACGCATGCCGACAACCTGGCGAAGGGGCTGTACGCCACCGAGGATCCGGTCAAGCGCGCGGAGCTGTGCCTGTCCTGCCACATGGGCACGCCGGACCGCATGATCACCCACCGCATCATGGGTGCGGGGCATCCGCGGCTGGCCTTCGAACTCGACACCTTCACCTGGCTCAACCCGCACTACCAGATCGACGCCGACTACATCGCGCGCAAGGGCGACTGGAACGGCGTGCGCGATTGGGCGGTCGGGCAGGGCGTGGCGGCGGCCAACCTGCTCGACGTGCTGCTCGACGAGCGCGCCGGCTTCCAGGGGATCTTCCCCGAACTGGTCCTGTTCGACTGCCACGCCTGCCACAAGCCGATGTCGGCCGGGAAATGGGCCCCGCGGCAGGGCACCGGGCTCGGGCCCGGCGCGGTGCGCCTGAACGACTCCAACCTGGTGATGTTCCGCCTCGTGCTGTCGGTGGTCGACAAGGCCGCCAGCGAGCGCGTGCTCGCGCAGTCGCGCGCCCTCCACCAGTCCACGCTGCGCGACCGCGCGGCGACGCTCGGCGCGGCGCGCGCGCTGCGCGACACGCTGCGGGCGGAACTGCCGAAGGTCGGTGCCTTCGACTTCGGCGAGGCCACGCTGTCGCCGATCCTCGCCAGCGTCCTGACCGACGCCGAGCGCGGCGAGTTCCGCGACTTCGCGGCGGCCGAACAGGCCGCGATGGCGGTGCAGTCGGTGGTGGTGGCGTTCAAGAACGCCGGCGCGCTCGACGAGGCGCGCTCGAAGTCGCTGCAGACCCGCGTCGACGCGCTCTACGCGACGGTCGATCGCGAGGACGCCTACGCGATGGGGCCCTTCGTCGCCGCCCTGCGCGAGGTGCGCGCGGCCGCGCGCTGAGGCCCCGCGCCGCCGGGCCGCGCGCCATGGCGGCGCGTGGCCCCCGTTTGGTATGGTGGATGTCGCCGCCCGGTGCCTGGTCGCCGGGCGTTCCCGCGTCGAGGATTCCGTGAGCGAAACCGTCAGCATCCCCGGCTATCGCGTGGTCCGGCCGCTCGGCGTCGGCGGCATGGCTTCGGTGTACCTCGCGGTGCAGGAGTCGCTCGACCGCGAGGTCGCGCTCAAGGTGATGGCGCCGGCGCTCGCCGCCAATCGCGAGTTCACCGAGCGCTTCCTCAAGGAAGGGCGCATCACCGCGCGGCTGAGCCATCCGAACCTGGTCACCGTGTTCGACATCGGCCAGCACGGCACGGCCTATTACTTGGCCGCGGAGTTCATCCCCGGCGGAACCCTGCGCGACAAGCTGAACCAGGGGCTGTCGGTGGCCGAGGCGCTGGACGTGGTGCGCGACGTCGCGCATGGGCTCCACTACGCCCATGAAGCCGGGTTCGTGCACCGCGACGTGAAGCCGGGCAACGTGCTGTTCCGCCTCAACGGCACCGCGGTGCTGGCCGACTTCGGCATCGCCAAGTCGATCGACGGCAGCACGATGGCGACCCAGGTCGGCAGTTCGATCGGCACGCCGCACTACATGAGCCCGGAGCAGGCCAAGGCGGAGAAGGTCGATGGCCGCTCGGACCTGTACAGCCTCGGGGCCATGCTGTTCGAATTGCTCACCGGCAAGCCGCCGTACGACGCCAGCGATCCGTTCACCATCGCGCTGATGCACGTCACCCACCCGGTGCCGCAGTTGCCGGCGGACGTGAAGTGGCTGCAGCCCCTGATCGACGCCCTGATGGCCAAGGACGCCGCCGCGCGCTTTCCCACGGGCGAGGCCTTCGCCGCCGCCGTCGACCAGTTGCTGGCGACCGCGCCGGAAGCGAAGTCGCTGTCGGAGATCTCGGGCCGCCGCCGCGCCGCGCCGCGCCTGACGCGCACCGACCAGCAGCGAAAGGTCGCCGAGGCCGGTGCACCGCCCGGTCGCCCGGCCTGGCTGCTGCCGGCTGGCGCCGGTCTCGCGCTGCTGCTGGTCGTGGGGGGCTGGTACGCCACGCGGGGCGGCGATGACGCGCCGGCGCCGGCGCCCGCGCCCGCTGCGTCATCCGCTCCGGTCGCGGCCGCCGAACCGCCACCCGCCGCGGTCTCGCCAGTGCCGACCGAGGTGCCCGTCACCGACCTCACCGGTGGGCTCGCCGCCCCGCAGGACGTGGCGACCCTGCTGGCCACGGCGCAGGAGTACGTGCGCACCGGCATCGTCGAGCGTGGGCGGCGGCTGGCCTCGCCGCCCGGCGACAATGCGATCGACCTGTACCTGCGGGTGCTGCAGATCGAGCCCGGCCACCCGCAGGCCGAGGCGGGGCTGCAGCAGATCGCGGACTACTACGAGAGCAAATCGAAGGCGGCCTTCGACCGCGGCAGCTTCGCCGGCAGCATGGTGCTGGCGGAGGAAGGCCTGCGCGCGCGACCGGGCGATCCGCGGTTGGCGAAGCTGGTCGCCGAGTCGCGTCGGGCGCTGGGCCAGTAGCGGCAGCGGCTCCGGCCGGCGATCAGCGCCGGCGCAGCAGCACCACGGTGACGTTGTCCGAACCGCCGCCATCGAGCGCGGCGAGGATCAGGTGGTCGACGCACTCCTGCGTGGTCAGGTCCGGCCGCGCGAGGATCCGCGCGATCTGGCCGTCCTCGACTTCCTCGGTGAGCCCGTCGCTGCACAGCAGGATCTGCTGGCCGGGCAGCAGGCGCCCGGAAACCGTCTCCACGCGCAGGCTTTGCGGGTCGGTCACGCCCAACGCCTGGGTGACGACGTTGCGATGCGGGTGGGTGCGCGCCTGCTCGGGGCTGATCGCACCCTGCTCGATCAGTTCCCGGACGTAGGAATGGTCCTGCGAGACCTGCTTCAAGGCGCCGTCCCACAGGTACACGCGGCTGTCGCCGACCCAGGCCACCTCGAAGGCGTCGTCCTTGATGCGGATCGCCGCGATCGTGGTGCCCATCGGCAGCGCCTGGGTGCGCCGGCTGCTGTGCTGGATGATCTCCTCGTCGGCGATCTGGATCGCGCGCGCGAGGGTCTCGCCCTTCTCGATCTGCTGCACCAGGGTGTCGCGCGCGAGCGCGCTCGCGACCTCGCCGTTCTCATGGCCGCCCATGCCGTCGGCGACCAGCCACAGGCCGAGTTCGGCGTCGGCGTAGTAGGTGTCCTCGTTGTGCTCGCGGCGCAGGCCGACGTGCGTGCAATGGCCGAACTCGATCATCCGCTGCTTCCTCTGGGCACCGTGCGGCGCGTCAGAACTCGATCCGCACGCCGAGCGCGAGGCTGTCCTGCGAGTAGCCGGACTGGCCCGCGCGCCGTTCGTAGTAGACGAACGCGGAGCGGCCGTTGGCGAACACGCCGGACATGCCGAGGCCCAGGTTGAAGTAACCGGTGTCGACCTCGGACTGCGGCACCAGGATCGCCGTGTTGGTCGGGTCGTTGACGAAGCGGGCGACGATGGCCTCGGGATCGTCATCGAATTCGTGCAGGTACTCGACCTGCGCGTGCGGGACGAGCACGCCCCACGAAGTGCTCATGGTGTAGGTGAGCTTGCCGCCGAGCACGCCCTCGAGCGATTCCAGTTCGCGCGAGCCCACCGCCAGCGCGAGGCCGCCGCCCGGGGCGCTCGGGTTGGACATGCGCTCGGTGTAGCCGTCGAAGTCGACCTGGGTCAGGGTGGTGCGTGCGTACGGCCCGAAGCTCCACTCGCCGCGCGAGAAGTCGCGGCCGACCGACAGCGCGAACTGGGTCTGCGTGCCGTCGGGCGAGGCGGTGGCGACCTGGTCCACGGTCTGGGTGGCCCCGCCCGCGCCGCGGATCTGGTAGCGGATGCGGCGCCTGAGGTCGTACGAATTGCGGCCGTAGGTCAGGACCGCATCGGCGTACCACGCGTCGTCGTGGAACCAGGTCGCGTACAGCGAGCCGCTGTAGCCCGTGGTTTCCAGCCGGCCCTGGTCGAGGTCGACGTCGGTGTCGTTGTTGTTGTAGCCGAAGGCGCCACCGATGATGAAGCGGTCGGACCAGCGGTAGTCGACGCCGGCGGTGAGCCCGTAGGTGTCGAACTCGTAGCCCGGCGAAGACATTTCCGCGTCGCGATCGCCGCGACCGATGGTGCCGCTGGCGAAGAAACCCCGGCGCGAGAAGTCCGCGCCGACTTCGCCGGCGCCGGCCTCGTCCGCGTCGGCAACCAGCGAGGACGGCAGGAACGACAGCGGCAGCACGCCGCCGCCGCCGGCCAGCGCGAGGCCGCCGAGGCTGATGCCGGCCGATCCGCTGCGCAGCGCGGCGATGCGCGCCTTGAGGTTGTCGAACTGCGCGGTGGCCGTGTTGAAGGCGGCGTCGTCCTGCGCGGCGGCTTCGTCACTGAGCATCTGGCTCAAGGCGCGCGACACGTCGCCCGGGCTGCTGCCCGCGCTGCCGACCAGTTCCGAGCAACGCGCGAGCAGGTCCTGCTGTCCTGCGGTGAGGCTGCCCTGCGCGGCGCGCGCCAGCGCCGGGCAGGCGGCGTCGATCGCGCCGGCGATCTCGGTCTGCGCCTCGGTCAGTCCGCCGGTGTTGGCCACGCCGCCGTTCAGGGTGAACGTCACCGCGGGCACGGCCGAAGCCTCGGGCAGGGTTGCGATCACGTTGGCAGCGCCCGGGATGCCGAGCGTCGCGACGACGGAGGCTTCGCCCTGGGCGTTGGTGACGCTGGTGGCCGCCGACAGGCTGCCGTTCGCGGCCGGGGTCAGGCGCCACGATACGGTGGCGCCCGACACGGGCGCGCCGGCGGCGGTGCGCACGCGGACCACCAGCGGCGCGGACGGAGCGCCGGTCGGCAGCGCCTGGTTGTTGCCGGCCGCGATGTCGAAGGTCGCGTTGCCGGGCACGGCCGCGGTGGCATTGGCGGTGAACGTGACGCTGCCGCCGCCCGGGATGTCGGCGCGCACCGACTGCGTGCCGGCCGCCGGGCCGAGGGTCAACTGGTTGCTGGCCCGCCCGTTGGCGTCGGTGACCGTGGTCGCGTTGTCGAGGCGGCCGCCGCCGGCGGTGACGGTCCAGGTGACCGGCACGCCGCCGAGGCCCTTGGCGCCTTGCGGCGGCTGGCTCAACTGCACGACCAGCGGCTGCGGCAGGCGCGCGCCGAGGGCCGCGGTCTGGTTGTTGCCCGAAGTGGCCGCGGCGCTCGCCGCGAACGACGTGGCGGTCGCCGTGGCGGTGAACTGGCCGCCGAGGAACGCACCGCGGATCTGCACCGTGCCCGGCGTGCTGCCGTAGCGGAAGCGCACGCTGGCCGTGCCGCGGTCGTTGACCACGTCGGTGTTGTTGAGCAGGGTCGCGCTGCCGCCGACCACGCTGAAGTCGACCCGCTCGCCGATCGCGAACCGGCCACTGGTGTCGGTGGCCGCGAACACGATGGCCGCGTCCGCGTCGCTGCCGGCGGCGCCGGTCTGGTTGTCGCCGGAAACCACTTGCAGGCCGCCGAGCGCGGTGATCACCCGGAAGCGGACGGTGCCGCCGCCGGGCAAGGTGGCGGCGATCACCGACTCGCCGGCCACCGATCCGAACACGAAGGTGTTGCGGGTGCGCCCGTCGGCGCCGGTGACGGTGGCGGCCTGGGTGAGCACCGGTCCGACGCCGAAGGCGACGCCCCAGGTCACCGTGGCGCCGGCCACCGGCGCGCCCGTCGCGTCGCGAACCTCCAGCACCAGCGGCTGGCTGGTGGTGCCGGGGCGCCCGCTCTGCCCGTCGCCGGAGACCACCACCGCGTTCTGCTGGCGCTGGACCGTGACGGTGAACCGCGCCGGCAATTGCCCTGCGCTGGAGGCTTCGACGACGATCTGGCCCTCGGTGCTGCCGGCGCGCAGCGTCGCCCGCGCGAGGTTGGTGTTGAAGTCGACGTTGGGATTCGCCACCAGTCCGCCGCCGGGCAGGAAACGCCCGTCGCCGGACAGCACGCGGAATTGAATGGTGAATCCATCCGGCGCGCGCGCCGGGCGATCGAGCAGCGGCACCCTCGCCACCAGATCGACGGTCTGGCCGGGCTGGATGAGCGCCCCGTCACCCGCCACCGGCAGGATCTGCGCCGGCGTGAAGTTGCCGGGTATGCCGAAGACATTGAACACGATCGGGTTGGAGACCGTGCATGCCGAAGAGCGCACGGCGACCTGGATCTGTCCGCCGACCGTTCCGCTGGTGATGGTCAGGTCGTTGACGGCCGCCTCGAAGTTCGCGCCTGCCACCAGCGACCACGGCACGGCGATCGACCGCGTGCGCGTGCCGTTGTCGGAGAACACCGCATCGCCGGTGATCGTCAGGTCGAACTGCACGTTGCCGACCGGCGCGCCGGTGGCGAAGTTGCCGCTCTGGCGGAACACGAGCGGAGCGCTCGGGATGCCGCTGATCGTCTTCTGGCCGCTGCCCTGCACGATGGTCGGGGGACAAATCGGCTGGGCGGTGGCGACCGACGCGCCGGCCAGGCACAACACGATTGCGGCGATGCAGCGAATCCACGCCGGCGCCGTCGCGTGCGGATGCATCCGGAGGCGACCGCCGGCCGTACCCGAATCCACGACGCTCGTGCCGTTCATCGCGTCCATCCCCCACCGCGTGGATATACTGACCAGCGTACTACAGCGCTCGCGGGACGCGGTAGCGCGGCGCGGGCGCCGACCGGACCCTGGAGGCCCTCGATGCATCGCATTGCCGCTCGCTCCCACATCGCCCGACGCCTCGCGCTGGGCGTCGCCGCCGCGGCCGTCGCCGTGCTCGCCGGCCTGCCCGCGCAGGCGCCGGTCGCCGCCACGGTGCGCAACGCCGCCGACCTGCTGATCGTCGACTGCCTGCTGCCCGGGCAGGTGCGCAAGCTCGGGCGGCAGACCACGTTCCTGTCCGCGCGGCGGCCGATCCGCACGACGCAGGCCGACTGCGAGATCCGCGGCGGCGAGTACGTCTCCTACGATCGCGCCGACTACCGCACCGCGTTGCAGGTGTGGATGGGGCAGGCCGAGGCCGGCGACGCGGAGGCGCAGAACTACGTCGGCGAGATCTACCTCAAGGGGCTCGGCACCGAACCGGATTACGCGAAGGCGGCCGAATGGTTCGGCAAGGCGGTCGCGCAGGGCAACAAGCGCGCGATGATCAACCTCGGCTACCTGCACGAGGAAGGGCTCGGTATGCCGCGCGACCTGACGCGCGCGCTGAACCTGTACCGCGAGGCCTCCGGCAGCAAGGACGAGTTGCTGTTCGCCTCCACCGTGACCGCGCAGGCGGAGGCGGCGAAGGCCGAGATCTCCGCGCTGCGCGCGACCGTGGAATCGCAGAAGGCGGAAGCCGCGCGGCTGCGCGAGGAAATCGGCGGCCTGCGCAAGCAGCTCGGCGAGCGGCGCGCGGCGCTGCAGGGCAGCGAGCAGGAGATCGCGCGCCTGCGCGCCGAACTGGTCGCCCGCCAGGCGGCCGTGGTGCCGGCGGCGCAGGCGCAGGAACTCAAGCGGCTGCAGGCCGCGCTCGACGCGCGCGACGGCGAGCGCGCCGGGATCGAGCGCGAGCGCGCCGGCGTGGCCGCGAAGCTCGAGGACGACCGGGTCCGCCTCGCCGACCTGCGTGCGCAGGAGGCCGAGCTCGCCGCGCGCGACGACGCGCAGGCGCGCGCCGAACTCGCGCGCGTTCGCGCCGCGGCGACCGACCTCGCGCTCGCGCTGGACGAGGCGATGGGCCAGATGGAGGCCATGCAGCAGAAGGTCGCCGAGACCGATGCGCGGCTGGCCGAGCAGCAGGCCGCGTTCGACGCCGAGCGCCAGCGCATGCAGGCGGCGATGGCCGGCTCGGTGCAGGACCGCGACCTCCTCCTGCTGCTGGAGCAGCAACTGGCGCAGAAGCAGCGCGAGGTCAGCCGCCAGCGCGAGCAGATCGTGGCGCTGGAGCGGCGCATCGGCGAGCCGGCCGCGAGCGGCGTGGCGCTCGCCTCGCTCGGCGGCGGCCCGCTGCTGGAGATCATCGACCCGCCGCTGACCGTGACCCGCGGCCGCCAGGCGGCGATGGTGCGCGGCAGCGGCACGTCGGAGGTGCTAGGCAAGGTGGTCGCGCGCGCCGGCCTGTCGACCGTCGAGGTGAACGGCCAGCAGGTGGCGGTCGGTGCCAACGGGCTGTTCCGGGTCAACGTGCCGGTGGCCAGCGAAGGCAGCATGATCCAGGTCGCGGCGGTCGATCGCACCGGCAGCCGCGCGCGGCTGGAGTTCACCCTGCTGCCGCTGGCGGGCAGCAAGGCGCCGGCCGCCGGCGCCAGCGCCGCCGTCGCGACGGCGCCGCGGGCCGCGCCGCGCGGGGTCAAGCTGGGCCGCTACCACGCGCTGGTGATCGGCAACGA
>JAJTHZ010000008.1 GCA_021299185.1 Lysobacteraceae bacterium
CCTGCACCCTGGGCCCAGGGCCCTGGGCCCTGGGCCCTGAGCCCTCAGCCCTGAGCCCTGAGCCCTGAGCCCTGAGCCCTGAGCCCTGCACCCTGGGCCCTGCACCCTGGGCCCTGCACCCTGGGCCCTGCACCCTGGGCCCTGAGCCCTGGGCCCTGGGCCCTCTCCGCCCCACCCATGACTCCCAACACCCATCCACTCTCTTGACACCTGTCTAGTCCAACGCGCACACTGCGCGCCATGAACACCGCCCTGCGCCGCCTCGAGGAGAAAGAGCGCCGCCGCACCGAGATCGTGCAGGCGGCGGCCGAGCTGGCCTATCGCCAGGGCTGGGATGCGGTCACGATGGACGGCGTGGCGCGCCACGCGCGGCTGTCGCGCGCGCTGGTCTACCTGTACTTCAAGGACAAGACCGCGCTGCACGCCGCGCTGTGCGAGCAGGCCGGCGCGATTCTGCACCAGCGCTTCCGCGAGGCGGTCGCGCGCCACGCGCGCGGCTACGAGCAGTGCGAGGCCATCGGCCGCGCCTACGTGGCTTTTGCGGCCGAAATGCCGCATTACTTCCAGGCAATGAGCCGCTTCGAGGCGCGCACGCCGGAAACCGACGACCCGCAGTCGGCCGACCTGCGCGTGCTCAAGGGCGGCGAGCGGATCAAGACCCTGATGGAGGAATCGATCGAGCGCGGGATCGCCGACGGCTCGATCCGCCGCGACGTCGGCGACCCGCGCGTGGTCGGCATCGCGCTGTGGGGCATGACCCACGGGATCATCCAGATCGCCGCCACCAAGGCCGCGCAGATCGCGCGCCGCGGCGTCAGCACGCAAGAACTGGTCGACCATGCTTTCCTGATGCTGCGGCGCGCGCTCGCGCCCGCCCAGTGATCATTTTTTTGCCAACACGTTGACACGCGTCCAATTGATGGACGCTTGGACAAACCCGGGAGATTCCCCATGCACCTCACGCCCCGCCTTGCCCTGCCGCTGCTGATCGTTCCCCTGCTCGCCGGGTGCGGCGCCGACGCGCTCGACGCGCGCGCCGCCGCGGGCCCGGTGGAGCGCCCGGTACGGGTGGAAGCCCCGCAGCCGGCCGGCAAGGTGGCGCAGGTGCGCGCCACCGGCCGTCTGGAAAGCGCCGACGAACTGCGGCTGGCGTTCAAGGTGACCGGCGTGATCGCGGAGATGGCGGTCGACGCCGGCGACAACGTGCGCGCCGGCGAAGTGCTGGCGCGCCTCGACCGCACCGAGACCGGTGCCGCGGTGGAGCGCGCGGCGCAGGCGCTGGCCAAGGCCGAACGCGACCTGGCGCGTGCCGAGGAGGTGTTCGCCCGCGGGCTGGTCGCGAAGGAGGCGCGCGACAACGCCGCCACCGCGCGCGACATCGCCGCCGCCGACCTGCGCGCGGCGCGCTTCAACCAGCAGTTCGCCACCGTGGTCGCGCCGGCGGCAGGCCGGGTCAAGGCACGGCTGGCGGAAGCCGGCGAGATCGTCGCGGCGGGGCAGACCGTGCTCACGCTCGCCGGCGAATCGAAGGGCTGGCTGCTGCGCGCCGCGCTCGCCGACCGCGAAGCGCTGCGCCTCGCGGTGGGTGATCCGGCCGAAGTGCGCGTCGATGCCCTGCCCGGCCGCCGCTTCGAAGCGACGGTGGCGCGGATCGCCGGTGCGGCCGATGCCGCCACCGGCACGCTCGACGTGGAGTTCAACGTGGTCGATGCCGACGGCCTGCTGCGCAGCGGCCTGATCGCGCGCATCGCCGCCACGCCGGCCGATGCGGCGGACACGCTGTCGGTGCCGGTGTCGGCGCTGCTGCGCGCCGAAGGCGCCGAGGGCCGCGTGCTGGTGGTGGCCGACGGTCGCGCCGTCGCGCGCGAGGTCCGGCTCGGCGCGATCGCCGACGGCCGCGTGGCGGTGCTCGAGGGCCTCGCGGCGACCGACGCCGTGGTGGTCGCGGGCGCGGCCTACGTTGACGACGGCGAAGCCGTGCGCCTGGTCCAGGACTGATCCCCCACCCACCCGCGTCCGGCGCGCTGCGCGCCGACGGAGCCTCCCATGCGCATCTGGAAATTCGCGGTCGAACGCTGGCAGTTCACCCTGGTGGTGTTCACCCTGCTGGTGGTGCTCGGCGCCTATGCCTTCAACGCCATCCCGCGGCAGGAAGACCCGTCGTTCCCGATCCCGGTCACCAGCGTGGTCGTGGTCTTCCCGGGCGCCGATCCGGCGGACGTCGAGCGCCTCGCGGTGCGCCCGATCGAGGACGCCATCGCCGAACTCGACGACGTCAACGACATCCGCTCGACCAGCGAGGACGGCCTCGGCGTGATCCGCGTCGAGTTCGACTGGAGCACCGACCCGGACAAGAAGTACGACGAGGTGGTGCGCGAGGTGAACGCGCTGCGCGGCAGCCTGCCGGCGGAGATCCGCGAGGTGATCCTGCGCAAGACCAACCCCTCGCTGGTCAACATCGTGCAGTACGCGCTGGTCGGGGAGACCGTCGACCCGCGCGAACTGCGCCGCGTCGCCGAGGACCTGGAGGAAGCGCTCGAGACCGTGCCCGGCGTCCGCCGCGCCGATCGCTGGGCCTTCCCCGAACCGGAGGTGCGGGTGGCGCTCGACCTGCCGAAGATGGCGGCGCTCGGCATCGACGTCGGCACCGTCAGCAGCGCCGTGCAGGGCGAAGGCGCCAGCGTGCCCGGCGGCGCGGTGGAAGTCGGCCCGCGGCGCTACAACATCAAGGCCACCGGCGACTACGAGTCGCTGGACGAGATCGCCGACACCGTGGTGGCCAGCCGCGAGGGCCGAATCGTGCACCTGCGCGACGTCGCCGACGTGCGCTGGGCGACCGCCGAGGCGCTGTACCTCGGCCGCTACAACGGCCGCCGCGCCGCCTTCGTCACCGCCAACATGAAGGAGGGCGAGAACATCTTCGACGTGCAGCGCGCGCTGGACGCGCGGGTCGAGGCCTTCCGCAAGGACCTGCCCGCGGGGATGGAACTCGTGCTCGGCTTCGAGCAGGCGGCCAACGTCTCCGACCGCCTGACCCGGCTCGGCATCGACTTCCTGATCGCGATCGCGCTGGTCTCGCTGACCCTGCTGCCGCTGGGCCTGCGCGCGGCCGGGATCGTGATGGTGGCCATCCCGCTGTCGCTGGCGATGGGCCTGGCCGGCCTGTGGTTCCTCGGCTTCTCGCTGAACCAGATCTCGATCGCCGGCTTCGTGGTCGCGCTCGGCCTGCTGGTCGACGATGCCATCGTGGTGGTGGAGAACATCGCCCGCCACCTGCGCGAAGGTTACTCGCGCGTGCAGGCCGCGATCGTCGCCACCGACCAGATCTCGCTGGCGGTGCTGGGCTGCACCGCGACCCTGATCTTCGCCTTCCTGCCCCTGCTCAACCTGCCGGAAGGCGCGGGCAAGTTCACCCGCGGCCTGCCGCTGGCGGTGGTGCTGACCATCCTCGCCTCGCTGCTGGTCGCCTTCACCATAGTGCCCTTCCTCGCCAGCCGCTTCCTGCCGCGCAACGCCGACCCCGAGGGCAACGCCGCGCTGCGCTGGGTCAAGGGCGGCATCCACGCGATCTACGCACCGCTGATGCACCGCGCCCTGCAGCGGCCCTGGGCCGCGCTGGCAATCTGCTTCGCGCTGTTCGGCGCCAGCCTGCTGCTGGTGCCGAAGATCGGCTTCTCGCTGTTCCCGGCCGCCGACAAGCCGCAGTTCCTGATCACCATCAAGGCGCCCGAGGGCGCGGCGCTGGACGCCACCGACCGCGCGCTGCGCCTGGTCGAGACCGAACTGGCGAAGCACCCCGAGGTGCGCCACGCGATGGCCAACCTCGGCAAGGGCAACCCGCTGGTCTACTACAACGTCTTCCCGCTGGAACAGCGCTCGAGCACGGCCGAGGTGTTCGTCGCCCTCGACGCCTGGAAGGAGCAGGAGTCGACGGCACTGCTCGACGAACTCCGCGCGGCCTTCGCCGACTTCCCCGACGCGCAGATCGTGGTGCGCCGCTTCGAGAACGGGCCGCCGATCGAAGCCCCGGTCGCGGTGCGCATCGTCGGCCCCGACCTCGGCACGCTCGAGCGCCTCGCCGCCGAGGTCGAGTCGCTCGTGGAAGGCACGCCCGGCACGCGCGACGTCACCAACCCGATGCGCCTGCCGCGCATCGACCTCGACCTCGGCATCGACCTCGAGCGGGCCGGCCTGCTCGGCATCCAGAGCGCCGACATCGACCGCGCGACGCGGCTGGCGGTGGCCGGCTTCCCGGCCGCGACCTTCCGCGAGTCCGACGGCGATGCCTTCGACATCGTGCTGCGACTGCCGATGGACGGCCGCCCGACCGACGCGCTGCTCGACGACCTGCGCTTCACCAGCCGCACCACCGGCGCCTCGGTGCCGCTGGGCCAGATCGCCGAGCCGCGATTCACCTCGGGGCCGAACCGGATCGAGCGCTACGACCGCGAGCGCCTGGTGACCGTCACTGCCTACGTCAAGGACGGCTTCGTCACCAGCCAGGTCACGGCCGACATCCAGCAGCGCATCGCCGCGCTGGACCTGCCGCGCGGCTACCGCATCGCGTTCGGCGGCGAAGCGCAGGCGGCGGCGCGCAGCCTCGCCGGGCTCGGCACCGCCGTGCTGATCGCGGTGTTCGGCATCCTCGCGGTGCTGGTGCTCGAGTTCGGCTCGTTCCGCTCGGTGCTGATCGTCGCCGGCGTGGTGCCGTTCGGCGTGCTCGGCGCGCTGATCGCGCTGTTCCTGTCCGGCTACACCCTGTCCTACGTGGCGATCATCGGCTTCGTGGCCCTGATCGGGGTGGAGACCAAGAACTCGATCCTGCTGGTCGACTTCACCAACCAGTTGCGGCGCCAGGGCGTGGGCTTGCAGGAGGCGATCGAACGCGCGGGCGAGACGCGCTTCCTGCCGGTGCTGCTGACCTCGGTGACCGCGATCGGCGGGCTGACGCCGCTGGCGCTGGCCGACAGCGCGCTGTACTCGCCGCTGGCGGTGGTGATGATCGGCGGGCTGGTCAGCTCGACGTTGCTTGCCCGCATCGTGACGCCGGTGATGTACGCCCTGCTGCCGCCAATCATCGAGTCCGACGCCCGTGCTGCGTCTCCGCTGGCGACGGCGTAGGAGCCCGCTTGCGGGCGACCGCAACACCCACCCTCGCCGCGACCGTCAATGCCACGGTCGCGCGCAAGCGCGCTCCTACGAAAAGCCGCACATGGCGTGATCCGCTCTCGTAGGAGCCCGCTTGCGGGCGACCGCCACCGCCCACCTTGCCGCAGGCTTCGATGCCGCGGTCGCGCGCGAGCGCGCTCCTACGAAAAGCCGCACGCGGCCCGATCGCTCGCGTAGGAGCCCGCTTGCGGGCGACCGCCACCGTCCGCCTTGCCGCAGGCTTCGATGCCGCGGTCGCGCGCAAGCGCGCTCCTACGAAAAGCCGCACGCGGCCCGATCGCTCGCGTAGGAGCCCGCTTGCGGGCGACCGCAACACCCACCCTCACCGCGACCGTCAGCGTTGCGGTCGCGCGCAAGCGCGCTCCTACGGGCAGGGATCAGCCCGGCTGCAGTTCGATCCGGATCTGCTCGGCCACGTGGCGCGCCTTTTCCTTCGCCTGCAGGATGGTGTCGCCACGCGCCAGCGCCACGCCCACCCGGCGGCGACCGCGCACTTCGGGCTTGCCGAACAGGCGCAGCGCGGTATCGGGCTCGGCCAGCGCCGCCGCCACGCCGTGGAAGCGCGGTGCGCGCCCGTGCCCGTCGGCGAGGATCGCCATCGAGGCGCTGGGGCCCAGCGGGCGGATGGTCGGGATCGGCAGGCCGAGGATGGCGCGCACATGGAGGGCGAACTCCGACAGGTCCTGCGAGACCAGCGTCACCAGGCCGGTGTCGTGAGGGCGCGGGCTGACCTCGCTGAACAGCACCTCCTCACCGCGCACGAACAGTTCCACGCCGTACAGGCCGGTGCCGCCGAGTTCGTCGGTGATCGCGCGCGCGATCTCCTGCGCGCGCGCCAGCGCGGTCGGCGCCATCGGCTGCGGCTGCCACGATTCGCGGTAGTCGCCGTCCTCCTGGAAGTGGCCGATCGGCTCGCAGAACGTGGTCCCGTCGCGGTGGCGCACGGTGAGCAGGGTGATCTCGTAGTCGAAGGGCACGAAACCTTCGACGATCACCCGGCCCGCGCCCGCGCGGCCGCCGCTCTGCGCGTAGTCCCAGGCGGCGTCGACGTCCGCGGCGCGGCGCACGATGCTCTGCCCCTTGCCCGACGACGACATCGCCGGCTTGACCACGCAGGGCAGGCCGAGCGCGGCGACCGCCGCGCGGTATTCGGCGAGGGTGTCGACGAATCGATAGGGGCTGGTCGGCAAGCGCAGCTGCTCGGCAGCGAGGCGGCGGATTCCTTCCCGGTCCATGGTCAGCCGCGTGGCGCGCGCGGTCGGCACCACGCGAAGGCCCTGCTGTTCCAGTTCCAGCAGGGTGGCGGTGTGGATGGCCTCGATCTCGGGCACCACCAGGTGCGGGCGCTCCTGCGCGATCAGCGCGCGCAGTTCGTCCGCATCGAGCATGTTGATCACGTAGGCGCGATGCGCCACCTGCATGGCCGGCGCGTTGGCGTAGCGGTCGGCGGCGATCACCTCGACGCCGAGCCGCTGGGCTTCGATCGCCACTTCCTTGCCGAGTTCGCCCGCGCCGAGCAGCAGCAGGCGGGTGCCGGTGTCGCTGAGCGGGGTGCCGATCGTGGTCATGGGCGGGCTCCGGGACGAACGTCCAGTCTACCCAAGCCGACACCCGTCCCGCCTTGCTGGCACAATACGCCGATCACCGCTCGCCCCTGCCCATGAACCGGATCCTGCCGCCCGCGCTGTGCGCGCTGGCCCTTCTCGTCGCTTCCGCAGCCTGCGCCGACTCCGCCGCCCGCGCCGCCACCGAGACGCGCTGGATGAAGGTCCTGCTCGACGGCCGCAAGGTCGGCCAGGTGACGTCGATCCGCGAGGTGGCCGACGGCCGCGTGGTCAGCACCGAGCGCATGACCCTGGTGGTCGATCGCGCCGGCGTGGCGCTGCCGGTGAGCACCGAGGAGCGCAGCATCGAGACGCCCGACGGCCGGCCGCTCGGCTTCTCCACGACCACCCGCCTGTCCGGCCTCGAAAGCACGGTCGAGGGCACGCTCGGCGAGGACGGGCAACTGGCGCTGCTGATGCGCTCGGGCCGTTCCGAGCAGCGTCGCAGTATGCCCTGGCCGGCCGGTGCGGTGCTGGCCGAGGGCGCGCGCCTGGCGGAGCAGCGCCACGGGCTCGCGGAGGGTACGCGCTACGAGGTGCTCTCGTTCCAGCCCTCGACGCTGTCGGCGCTGCCGGTGTCGGTGGAGGTGATCGGCCGCGAAGCAGTCGTGGTCGACGGCACGCGCCGCCGCCTGGTGCGGGTGGACCAGGTCGCCGCCTTCGAGGGTGCGCCGCTGCGCATGTCGGCCTGGGTCGATGCCGACTTCGCCGTGCTACGCGCGACCATGCCCCTGATGGGCATGGCGTTCGAGATGGTGGCCTGCGACGAAGCCTGCGCCACCGCGCCGAACCAGCCGACCGATATCCTCGATCGGGCGATGGTCGCCGCACCGCGCGCGCTCGCGGCCGAGGAGCGCGCCGCCGGCATCGTCTACGCGCTGCGCGTGCGCGGCGACGACACCGCGCGCATCCCGAGCCTCGCCGAACAGCGGGCCGAGCGCGACGGCGCGCGCTGGCGGGTGGCGGTGGACCCCGACGACGTCGCGCGGGCCGGCGACGATCCGCCGGTCGCCGACGACACCGCGGCGACCCGCTGGCTCAACCACGACGAGGCGTCGGTGAGCGCGCTGGCGCGCGAGGCCGCCGGCGAAGACCCGCCGTCCGACCGCGCCGAACTGATGCGCCGGCTGGAGCGCTTCGTGCGCGGCTACATCGACAACAAGTCGATGCGCGTGGGCTATGCGTCGGCCGCCGAGACCGTGGCCTCGCGCGAAGGCGACTGCACCGAGCACGCGGTGCTGCTGGCCGCAATGGCGCGCGCGCTGGGCGTGCCGGCGCGGGTGGTCAATGGCCTCGCCTACGCGCCCGCGTTCGCGGGCCGCGAAAACGTCTTCGTGCCGCATGCCTGGGTCAAGGCCTGGGACGGGCGGCACTGGGTGAGTTACGACGCGGCGCTGCCCGGCTTCGATGCCGGCCACATCGCGCTGTCGGTCGGCGACGGCGACGCGGCGGGTTTCTATGCCGGCGTCTCGCTGCTCGGCAACCTGGAGGTGCTGTCGGCCGAAGCCCTGCCCGCGCCCGCGCACGGCGGCACGCCGTGAGGCCACTGGCCGGGTTGCTGCTGTTCGCGCTCGCCGGCGCCCCGCTGGTCGCCGGGCCGGTGCCGCTGGAACTCAACCTGCGCCGGCTCGACGACGCGGGCTACCGGCATCGCACGCCGGGCGTGGTCAACGACGCCGCGGTGGCCGAGATCAGCGGGCTGGCCGCCTCGCGCCGCGCGGACGAGCGCCTGTGGGCGCTGAACGACAGCGACAACGGCAACCTGCTGCATCTGCTCGCCACCGACGGCCGGCGCCTCGGCACCTGGCCGGTCGACGGCGCGCGCAACTACGACTGGGAGGACCTGTCGTCGTTCGTTCGCGACGGCGAGGCCTGGCTGCTGATCGCCGATACCGGCGACAACGGCGGCCTGCGCGAGTCGATCGAACTGATCGCGGTGCGCGAACCCGACCCCGCCGCAGCGCCGGCGCCGGTGCCGGTCGCGTGGCGGCTCGAGGTGCGCTGGCCCGATGGCCCGCGCGACTGCGAGGCGATCGCGGTCGACGTGGCCGCCGGCGAGATCCTGCTGGTGGCGAAGAAGCGCGTGCCGACCCAGATGTTCCGCGTGCCCCTGCCGCGCGCGGGCGAGCCCGTGCCGACGGTCGTCGCCGAGCCGATCGCCACCATCGCCGGCATCCCGCAACCGACCGACGACGACCTGCGGCGCGCGCCGCCCGGCGCGCGCTACATGAGCCAGGTGACCAGCGCCGACCTCAGTCCCGACGGCCTGCGCCTGGTGCTGCTGACCTATCGCGAGGCCTACCTGATGTCGCGTACGGCCGGCGAGCCGTGGCTCGAGGCCCTGCGCCGCGCGCCGCAACGCCTGCGCATGCCGCCACTGGTGCAGGCAGAGGCGATCGCCTTCGACCGCGACGGCGAGCGGATCTGGATCGGCACCGAGAAACTGCCGGCGCCGCTGGTCCGGTTCGACCCGCGCTGAACCGCGTCAGGCGCGCCCTGCGCGGCGCGCAGCGGGGCTCGATCCGGACATCGGCGGGCTCCAACGGGTGGCCGAACCGCCCCAAGGGCCTCCCGGCCAGCGCCCCCCGCAAGCGCCAAGGCGCCTGAAAAAACACGTCCTTTCAAAGACTTGGCGCTGATGCCGCGGTCGCCATGACCTTTGGTCTTGCAAATTGATATCTTCGTGATATCTTTCTTCCAAGCCGCAACGACGCGGCGCGGAGAAAGCCCATGCAAGAGTCCAAGACCTCCACCCTGTCCGGCATCCCGGTGCTGATCGCCTTGCTGGCCCTGAGCGCGACCAACATCTACGCCTACGTGTGGCTGGCGCAGAACGGCGCTGGCGTCGCGCCGCTGATCGCCAACGTGCTGGGCAGCGTGGTGCTGTTCTTCCTGCTGTTCGGCTTCTTCATGGTGCAGCCGAACACCGGCGTGGTGCTGCAGCTGTTCGGCCGCTACGTCGGCACCAGCCGCGAGGAAGGCCTGCGCTGGGCCAACCCGTTCTACTCCAAGAAGCCGATCAGCCTGCGCGTGCGCAACTTCGAAAGCGGCAAGCTGAAGGTCAACGACCTCGAAGGCTCGCCGATCGAGATCGGCGCGATCGTCGTCTGGCAGGTGCACGACACCGCCGAGGCCGTGTTCAAGGTCGACGACTGCGAGAATTTCGTCCACGTGCAGTCGGAGGCCGCGCTGCGCCAGATGGCGACGTCCTACCCGTACGACCTGCACGACGAGCACACCGTGTCGCTGCGCAGCCACTCGAAGGAGATCAACGCCCACCTGCAGCGCGAGATCCAGGAGCGCCTCGGCGAGGCCGGCGTGACCGTGATCGAGGCGCGCATCAGCCACCTCGCCTACGCGCAGGAGATCGCGCAGGCGATGCTGCAGCGCCAGCAGGCCAGCGCGATCATCGCCGCGCGCACCAAGATCGTCGAGGGCGCGGTGAGCATGGTGCACATGGCGCTCGAGCATCTCGAGCGCGAGGGCAAGATCAGCCTCGACGACGAGCGCAAGGCGGCGATGGTGTCGAACCTGCTGGTCGTGCTGTGCGGCGAGCGCGGCACGCAGCCGATCGTCAACACCGGCACGCTGTACGGCTGAGCCATGGACGAGCGCATCGTCGGCGGCCTGGTGTGCGCGGTGACCGCGATCCCGATCTTCGTGCTCGGCCTGCGATACCGGGCCGGACGCAACCTGGAGACGATCGCGGGCTACCGCCCGGAAATGGTTCGCGACAAGGAGGGCTTCGGGCGGTTCATGGGCTTCTGGATGCTGGTGATCGCCGCGCTCGTGGTCGGCCTCGGCGCCGGGATCGCGCTGTTGCCCGAGCGCCACGCGCATTGGCTCGCGCTCGGCATGGTGGCGGCGATCCAGGTGCCGGTCCTGCGCATCGTGCTCGGCGCCTCGAAGTTCCAGCGCAAGTGACGCCGCCATGGGCGAGAAGAAGGCCTATCCGCTGCGGATCAGCGTCGAGGTGATCGATGCGGTGCAGCGCTGGGCGGACGACGAACTGCGCAGTGTGAACGCACAGATCGAATACGTGCTGCGCGACGCGCTGCGACGCGCCGGCCGGCTGCCCAAACCGCCGCCCGCGGACGAGCGCGACGCGGCCCCCGAAGACCCGACCCAACCCGGAGATTGACCCCATGGCATCCGACCGCTGGCGCTACAACGTCGTCGAGATCAAGCCCAACAGCATGTGGAAGGCCATCGTCCCCACCGCCGACCTCCAGTCCGAACTCGACCGTCAAGGCTCGCAGGGCTGGGAACTGGTGTTGACGGTGCCCGGCGCGACCGCGATGGGCGGGTTGCGCCTCGTGTTCAAACGACCTGCTTGAGGACGGGAGACAAGCCATGCGCAAGTGGACCTGGATCGCGCTCGCCATCTTCGCCGCCCTGCTGGGCGCCGCCGGCTGGCTGTACGCGCAATACCGGCAGGCGATGGCACCGGCGGCGCAGGCGCCGCTCGATGCCAAGCAGGCCGAGCGTGCGACGCGTTTCATGGAATCCATGGAGCGCGGCGCCTTCGACGACGCGCACGCGATGTTCGATGCGCGTGCCAAGGCCGCGCTGCCGCCGGACAAGCTGGGCGAGGTGTGGAACACCCTGCCCAAGCAGCTCGGCGGCCCGGGCCGTCGCGGTCCCGCGCGCGGCATCGCGGTCGGCGGCACGCCGCTGGTCGCCTTTCGCATCGAGTACCCGATGATGCCGATCGAGGCACGCATCGGATTCGATGCCGATGGGGCGATCCACACCTTCCGCATGGTGCCCGCTGCGCCACAGCCCGCGGCGCCACCCCCGCCCGATGCGCCCTACGCCGAAATCGACTTCGAGGTCGACGGCCTGCCGGGCACGCTGGCGCTGCCGCGCGGCGAGGGTCCCTTCCCGGCGGTCGTGCTGGTGCACGGCTCGGGCCCGCACGACCGCGACGAGACGATCGGGCCCAACAAACCGTTCCGCGACCTGGCGCGCGGGCTGGCCGCGCGCGGCATCGCGGCGCTGCGCTACGACAAGCGCACCTTCGCCCGCCCGAAGGACTTCGCCGGCGACTTCACCGTCGATCTCGAGACGGTCGACGACGCGGTGGCCGCGATCGCCGCCCTGCGCGCCCACCGCGCGATCGATCCGGCGCGCGTCTACCTCGTGGGGCACAGCCTCGGCGCGATGATGGCGCCGCGCATCGCCGCGCGCGCCGAGGGTCTGGCGGGCGTGGTGCTGCTCGCGGCACCCGCGCGCCCGCTGGTCGACGTGGTGCCCGAGCAGGTGCGCTACCTCGCCGCGCTGGAGGACGGCGTGTCGGACGCCGAGCAGGCGCAGATCGCGCTGATCGACGCCCAGGCGGCGGCGTCCCGCGCGCTCGGCGACACCGACCCGCCGCGCGAGTCGCTGCTGCTCGGCCTGCCCGCGGCCTACTGGCGCGACCTCGCCGGCTACGACCCGGTCGCGGTGCAACGCGAATCGACGTTGCCGCTGCTGGTGCTGCAGGGCGGGCGCGACTACCAGGTGACGCCGGCCGCCGACTTCGCGCGCTGGCAGGCGGCGTTCGACGGCGACGAGCGCGCCGAACTGGTGCTGTTCCCGTCGCTCAACCACCTGTTCATCGCCGGCGAAGGCCCACCCGGGCCCGCCGAGTACCTGCGCGGTGGCGAGGTGGATGGCACCGTGGTGGCGACGATCGCCGACTGGCTCGGGCGGCGCACGGCGCGCTGACCCGCCGCTGCTAACCTGTGTGGATGGCGGCAGTCCGCGACCACCGACCCTTTCCCTGGCGGCTCAACGGGCGCCGCAGCGAAGCCTTCGTGCGCGGCGGACCGCGGCGCGGCACGATCGCGCTGCACCGCAAGCTCGATGGCGGCCTGCTGGCCGAAGGCCGCTGGACGGTGCGCGGCGCGGTGGTCGTGCTGCGTCTGCACGCCGCCGGGCGGGCGATCGCCGGCGTCCGCGCGGCGGTCGCGGAACTCGCGCCGCTGCTGGCACGCAGCTTCCCGCGCCGGCTGCTGCGACTCGAGATCGGAAGCGGGCGCCGGTGGGAGGCCGTTCGCGTTGGGCCCCGGTGCGGTGCGCCGCGAGCGGGTGGTGGCGCGGTGCCCGCCGCGTTGCGTGCGGCGATCGCGACCGTGCTGCGCGAGGTCCCGGCCGACTACGCAGCGAGCCGCGGCCTGCCGCGCGTGGCGGAGGCGCGCCGGCTGGCGCGCGCCGGATTCGACCTGTCGGGACGCGAATGCTGGCTGCGCCCGGATGCGGCGCGTCGATGGCGGGCGCTGGCCGCCGCCGCAGGACGCGACGGGATCGCGATCGCGCTGGTCTCCGGCTTCCGCAGCGCGACGTACCAGGCACGCATCATCGAACGCAAGCGCGCGCGCGGTGAATCGATGACCCGGATCCTCGCCGTCAACGCGGCGCCCGGCCACAGCGAGCACCACGCCGGCACCGCGGTCGACGTCGGCGTGCCGGGACTGCCGCCCGTCGACGGCTCGTTCGAGGCAACGCCAGCGCACGCCTGGCTGCAGCAGCAGGCCGCGCGGCGGAACCTGCGCCTTTCCTATCCGCGCGACAATCCGCACGGCATCCTGCACGAGCCCTGGCACTGGCGCTTCATGGACTGAACGCGCTGTCACCTGCGCGCCATGCGCGCGTCAAGACGCCGCAACGCCGCGTGCCCACCATGCGCCAAATCACCGCCGGCCTGGGCCATGCGCATCGCGGTCGTCACCGAGACCTATCCGCCCGAGATCAACGGCGTCGCGTTGACGGTGCATGGCTTCGTCGAGCACCTCACCCGGCTCGGCCATGCGGTCGACCTGGTGCGGCCGCGCCAACCCGGCGTGTCCGCGCCGGCAGGCGTGCACGGCGAAGTGCTGGTCGCCGGTGCCGCCATCCCGCGCTATCCCGGCCTGCGCTTCGGGCTGCCGTCGCCGCGGCGCATCGCGCAGGCCTGGCGCGAACGGCGCCCCGACGTGGCCTACATCGCCACCGAAGGCCCGCTGGGCTGGTCGGCGCTGAACGTGGCCAACGCGATGGGCATCCCGGCCGCGACCGGCTTCCACACCCGCTTCGACGACTACTTCGTGCACTATGGCGCGCGCCTGCTCAAGCCGGCCGTCGCCGGCTGGCTGCACCGCTTCCACAACCGCGGCCAGGCCACCCTGGTGCCGACGCGCCCGCTGCGCGACGACCTCGCGGCGCGCGGCTTCCGCAACGTGCAGGTGCTCGGGCGCGGCGTGGACACGCAGCGTTTCGACCCCGCGCGGCGCGATGCGTCGCTGCGCGCGCAGTGGAGCGTCGGCGACGCCGGGCTCGCGGTCGGCCACGTCGGTCGGCTCGCGCCGGAGAAGAACCTCGACCTCCTGGTGCGCGCCTTCCGCGCCATCGCCGCCGCGGTGCCTGGCGCGCGCATGGTGTGGGTGGGCGACGGCCCCGCGCGCGAGCGCCTCGAACGCGAGCACATCGGCCACGTGTTCGCCGGCCAGCGCCGCGACGACGACCTCGGCCGCCACTTCGCCAGCCTCGACCTGTTCCTGTTCCCGAGCCTCACCGAGACCTTCGGCAACGTCACCGTGGAGGCCATGGCCGCGGGCGTGCCGGTGGTCGCCTTCGACTATGGGGCGGCCCGCGAGCACCTGGTGGACGGCGTGCACGGCCGCGCGCCGGCCTACAGCGACGAGCACGCCTTCATCGCCGCCGCCGTCGCGCGGGCGCGTGATGCGGACGCGCGACGGCGCATGGGCGCGGTCGCCCGCGCCGCCGTGGCCGGACAGTTCGCCGCCCTGCTCGAGGGCCTCGCCGCCCGGAGGGCCGCCTGATGTCGCCACGCGCCCGCGAGGTCCACTGGTGCATGCACCTCAACCGCTGGGGTGGGCGTCGGCGCGTGATGCGCTTCTTCGCCGTGGTCAGCCGGCTCGGCGATGGCTACCTGTGGTACGCATTGATCGCCACCCTGCCCGTGTTCGGCGGCGCCGTCGGCGCGCGCGCCAGCCTGCATCTCGCGGCGGTCGCGCTGGTCTCGCTGGCCCTGTACCGCGGGCTCAAGCGCTGGACGCGCCGCCCGCGGCCCTTCGCCAGCCACGCCGCGATCACCGCCTGGGTGGCGCCGCTCGACGAGTTCTCGTTCCCGTCCGGCCACACGCTGCACGCGGTGACCTTCACCCTCGTCGCATGCTGGTACCTGCCGTGGCTGGCGGTGCTGCTGGTGCCGTTCGCGGTCGCGGTGGCGCTGTCGCGCGTGGTGCTGGGACTGCACTACCCCAGCGACGTGCTGGCGGCTACGGTGATCGGCTGCGCGCTGGCGCTGGGATCCATCGAACTCGCCGCACTGCTGCCCTGAGGGCCCGTTCTCACGGCAACGGGCGCCAGAGGTGCAGCTTGGTGACGAAGCCGTCGCCATGGCGCACCGCCAGCGGTTCGGTGCCGAACACCACGAAGCCGCGCGCGGCGTAGAGCCGCAACGCCGCCGCGTTGTGCGCGGAGGCCTGGAGCTGCAGCACGCGCAGCCCGTCGCGGGCGCGCGCGGCGTCGATCGCGGCGTCGAGCAGCGCTGCACCGAGGCCGCCGCCGCGACGGTCCTCGCGCACGTAAAGCCCCGAGACCACCGCCTTGTGCCGCACCCGCAGCCGCGCCTGCGGCTGCAGCGCGACCATGCCGGCAAGGCGCGCGTCGTCGAAAGCGCCGAGCACCACCTCGTCCACCGTGCGCCGCGCCCACCAGTCCAGCGGCAGGGCCGCCGACTCCGCGGCGTCGCTGGTGAAGGCATCCGGTTCGCGTACCAGCGCGAGCAGCATGAGTTCGCGCCAGGCCGGTGCGTCGGCGGCGTGCAGGCGGCGGATCATGCGGGCATCGACCATGCCACCATTGTAGGCCGCCGCGCGCCATTCGCAGCGACGCCACTGAGCCAGCGCGTCGGCGACCGCAACACCGCGATCCGCGGCAAACCGCGATGCCGTGATCGCGCGCAAGCGCGCTCCTACGACGGCGAGACCACGACCCGCGGCGAATCGCGATACCGCGATCGCGCGCCCAGACCGGGTCGACGAACGTAGGAGCCCGCTTGCGGGCGACCGCAACACCACGACCCGCGGCACGCCGCGATGCCGCAATCGCGCGTCCCAACCCGGGTCGACGCCCGTAGGAGCCCGCTTGCGGGCGACTGCAACACCACGACCCGCGGCAAGCCGCGCTGCCGCGGTCGCGCGTCCCAACCCGGGTCGATGACCGTAGGAGCCCGCTTGCGGGCGACCGCAACAACGCGACCCGCGGCAAGCCGCGATGCCGCGGTCGCGCGCAAGCGCGCTCCTACGACAGCAGACGCAGCCAGAACGCGAGCTCGTGCATCACCGGCGCCTCGGTGCCGATCTCCTTCCATTCGAGGCGCGCGCGCATGCCGTCGCGCCGCGCGTACCCGCGGCGCTGCCACAAGGTCTCGTTGCCGCGATGGCCGGGGGGCCGGCGCGGATCGTCGGCGGCGCGCACCACCGCGCAGAACGCGGTCCAGCGGAAGCGGCCGATGCCGCGCGCGCGTCCCTCGCGTGCGTCGAAGAAGCGCCCGCCCAGCCCCTGGCCCCGATAGTCCGGCAGCAGCACCGACTCGCCGAAGTAGAACACGTCGGCCGCGTCGATCCCGGCATCGCGGAACGGCTTTCGGAACGCATCCACCTCGTCGGCCAGCGGCACCGCGGTGGACGCGCCGACCACGCGCGCGCCGTCGAAAGCCAGCACGAACAGGCTCTCCGGCGAGCGCGCATAGGTGGCGAGGTAGTCGCGCTCGTAGTCGAGGTCGCCGTCGTACAGGTAGGGGAACTCGCGGAACACCGCCATCCGCAGGCGCGCGACCTCGGTGAGCCACGGGCCCACGTCGGGGCCCGCGACCTCGCGCAGCGCGATCACTGCATCGCCAGCGCCGCCGGCGCGGCCTTCTCGCGCGCGATCCACTCGTCGACCACCGTTTCGAGCACGGTCAGCGGCATCGAGCCGTTCTTCAGCACCACGTCGTGGAAGTCGCGGATGTCGAACTTCTCGCCCAGCGCCTCGCGCGCGCGTTGGCGCAGGTCGAGGATCTTGATCATGCCGACCTTGTAGGCCAGCGCCTGGCCGGGGATCACGAGGTAGCGTTCGATCTCGGCGGTGACCTCGTCGTCGCCCATGCCGGTGTAGTCGACCATGTAGCCGATCGCCTGCTCGCGGGTCCAGCGCTTGGCGTGCAGGCCGGTGTCGACCACCAGGCGCACGGCACGGAACATCTCGGCCTGCAGGCGGCCGAGGTTGTCGAGCGGATTCTTCTGGAAGCCCGCCTCCCACGCCACCTGTTCGGAGTACAGCGCCCAGCCCTCGGCGTAGGCGGTGAACGGGATCAGCTTGCGGAACATCGGCAGGCCCTCGAGCTCCTGCGCGATGGCGATCTGGAAATGGTGCCCGGGCACCGCCTCGTGGTAGGCCAGCGTGCGCATGCCGAACCGGGTGATCTCCTTGACGTTGCGCAGGTTGGCGTAGAAGGTGCCCGGCCGCGCGCCGTCGAGCGAGGGCGGCTGGTAGTAGGCGCCGGGCGCGGTCTTCTCGGAGAACTCCGGCACGCGCTGCACCTGCACGCCGGCCTTGGGCTTGACCGCGAACCAGTCGTCGAGCCCGGCGTTGATCTCGGCGATGATCCGCATGTAGTCCTTGAGGATCTGCTCGCGGCCTTCCGGCGTGTCGGGGTAGAGCTGGGCAGGGTCGTCGCCGAGTGCGCGCACGCGCGCACCGATGGTGCCTTCGGTGTAGCCGGCGTCGCGCAGGATGGCGTCCATCTCGGCCGCGATCCGCGCCACCTCGCGCACGCCGATCTCGTGCAGTTCGTCGGCGCTCATGGTGGTGGTGGTGTTCGAGCGCACCTCGTAGTCGTAGTACGCGAGCCCGTCCGGCAGGCTCCAGGCGCCGTCGTTGGACGTCGCGCGCGGCTGGATCTCCTCGAAGTAGGCGATCAGCCTGCGGTAGGACGGGTAGACCGAGGCCTCGATCTCCTTCTCGACGGCGGCCAGTGCAGCGGCACGCGCGGCCTCGTCCATCTCTTCCGGCTTGACCTTCTCGAGCTTGGTCTTGAACGTGGTGTACAGCATGTGCTCGGCGGGCTTGGGCTCGATGAAGCCGCGCATCTGGGTGAGCACCTTCTCGACCGTGAACTGGCGCGGCAGCACGCCCGCCTCGTCGCGCAGCTTCAGGCCCGCGATCACGCCGTCGAAGACCTGCGGGAACTTGGTCAGGCGCGCGACGTAGTTGTCGGCGTCGCGCTGGTTGAACACCAGGTGCTGGTCGGCCATGAAGTTCGGCAGGCCCGACTGGATGCCGAACATCTGGTTGACCGGGTAGTTGTGGTACTTCCAGCGCTCGCCGTCGACCTGGTTCTTCATGAAGAAGTCCCAGATGTCGTAGGACAACCGCTCCTGGCCCTCGTAGTCCTCGCGCGGATACGAACGGAAGACCGCGTAGTCGGCCTTCAGTTTCTCCAACTGGCGGTCGGCCACCTCCGGCGAGGTGTCGGAGAGCTCGTCGGCGGTGAAGTTGAGCCCGTACTGGTCGAGGATGCGCAGGCTGGTCAGGATCTCCGGGTTGTCGAGCGCGAACTGCGCGAACACCCGGGTGTAGAACCAGTCGATCTTGGCCGGCTTGAAGTACCAGACGTGGACGAAGAACGCGCCGCCGAGCAGCAGCACCACGCCGAACAGCCCTGCCAGCCACTTGAGGATCCGCTTCATCGCCCGCACCCCGTCGAGGAAAGGCGGACTTTAGCAGCGCAGGCGCCAGCGCCGTGCGCCGGAAGTCATGCCGCGGCCGGCTAGAATGCGGGCCCGCCCTGCGCCGCGCCGATGAACTACCGCCACGCCTTCCATGCCGGCAACTTCGCCGACGTACTCAAGCACGCGGTGCTGGTGGCCCTGCTGCGCGCGCTCACGCGCAAGGACGCGCCGCTGGCCTACGTCGACACCCACGCCGGCGCCGGGAGCTACGACCTCGGCGGGCCGGAGGCGGCCCGCACGCTCGAACACGCCGCCGGCATCGGCCGCCTGCTCGCCACACCCGGTCTGCCCGACCTGCTGCGCGACTACCTGACGCTGGTGCGCGGCGACGCAGCCGACGGCGCGGCGCTGCGCGAGTATCCCGGCTCGCCGCTGATCGCCGCCCGCCTCCTGCGCGCCACCGACCGCCTGCTGCTGTGCGAGCTGCAGGACGCCGAATGCGCCGCGCTGCGCCTGGCCTTCGCCGGCGATCCGCGGGTCGCGGTGCAGCAGCGCGACGGCTATGCGGCGCTCGCCGCCCTGCTGCCGCCGCGCGAGCGACGCGGCCTGGTGCTGGTCGATCCACCGTTCGAGGCGCAGGACGCCGAATTCCGCGCCATCGAAGCCGCGCTCGCCGCCGCGTTCCGGCGCTTCGCGCAGGGTGTGTATGCGATCTGGTACCCGATCAAGCTGCGCCGCCACGTCGCGCCCTTCCATCGCTGGCTGCGCGGCTGCGGGATGCCGAAGGTGCTGGTCGCCGAGGTGCTGCTGCGGCCCGACGATGCCGCGCAGACGCTGAACGGCTGCGGCGTGGCGATCGTGAACACGCCGTGGCAGGTGGACCAGGTGCTGGCGCCCGCGCTCGCGGCGCTGCCGGCGCTGCTCGGCGCCGCGCGCGGCGGCGGCCACCGGCTCGAGTGGCTGGTCGGCGAGGATCCGGCGACCGGCAACCGCGCTTGATCGCCCGACCCGCGGCTCAGCCGCGCAGCGCGCGCGCCGCCTCGCGCGCGGGCGAACGATCCTGTACCCGCGCGGCCAGCGCCTTCCAGTCGTCGAGGCGCGCCGTCAGTCCGGCCGCTTCCACCCAGGCCGCGTCGGGCAGGCCACCGTCCAGCAGTGCGCGCGCCACGTGCAGCGCGCCGGCGGGCGAGACCCCGCGCAGCGCGTGCGGCAAGCGCCCCGGCGCATGGCAGAACACCGCCGCCTCGATCAGCGGATGCGGCATGCCCCACAGGCCGAGCAGGTAGGCGGCGACCAGCGCCTGCTCCGGCAAACCGGCCCACAGGCGCGGCGGGGACAGCGCCTTGAGCGCCGCGCGATCGAGCAGGGGCAGCACCGGCAGCGCGCAGTCGGCCAGCAGCGCGGCGGTGGCCGCGCACTGCGCGGCGGCGGGTTCACCGGCGATGCGCTCGGCGAGCTGGGCGGCCTGCATCGCGCGCTGCTGCCGGGCCTGGGCCTGCGGATCGCGCGGCGCGCCGCGCGCGTAGAGCTCGCACGACAGCACGATGCGCGCGAGCACGTCGAGCCCGAGCTGGGCAGCGGCGGCGCCGATGTCGACCACCGGCGCACCGCGCGAAAACAGCGCCGAATTGGCCATCCGCAGTACGCGCGCAGCCAAGGTTGCATCGCGTGCCACCAGGCGCGCGGCATCGGCGGTGCCGGCGTGCGGATCGGCCATCACCTGCTGCAGCGCCAGGAACAGCCGCGGCGCCGCCGGCAGGCGATCGGCACCGCCCAGCGTCCGGCGCAGCAAGGGGTCGCGCAGCAGCCAGCGCACGGCCAGCAGTCGTTCCAGCGTGGCGGCGAACGGCGCCGCGCCGTCGTCCAGCGGCAGCGCCTGGTGCGCGCAGGCGAGCGCCTGCCGCGCCGCCTCCGCGGCATCGACCGACGCGGGCAGCAGCAGCAGGCGCATCGCGTCCGGTGCCGTGCCGGCCACGCGGCGCAGCACCACCGGCCCGAAGCTGCGTCCGATACGCCAGCCGCAAGCCACGGCATCGAACGGCTCGGCGGCGGCCAGCCGCAGCGCATCAGCGGGATCGTCGTGCACGACCAGCCGCCAGCCCGGGCGCGCCTGCGCCAGCGCGGCCTGCAGCGGCGCGATCGGCGCGGTATCGTGGATGGCGAGGATCAGCATCGTCGGGTCCCAGGGCGTGCGGCCCCGACTCCGGTATCGACCACCCGCCGGCGGCCTGAAGCGACGTTCCGCCGTCGCCGCGCCGGGTTTACGATGCGCGAGTGGCGGAATCCCGCCGAACCGACGGGCCCGGACGATGCGCGCCATCCTGCTGATCGCGACCTGCCTGCTGTGCGCCGGCTGCGCCACCGCGCCGCCGCTCGACGCGACCGGCGCCCGCGTCGCCCTGCATCCGTACCAGATCGCCAACGAGCCCGACGCGTTGGGCGTGGACGTGCTGTGGGGCGGCGTGATCGTCGCGGTCGCCAACCGTCCGCGCAGCACCGAGGTCGAGGTGCTCGCCTACCCGCTCGACGCCCGGCAGCGGCCGCTGCTGGAGCGCCCCAGCGAGGGCCGCTTCATCGCCGTGCTGCCCGGCTTCGTCGAGCCGCTGGACTATCCGGAAGGTCGTTTCCTCACCCTGCGCGGCCGCCTCGCCGGCACCCGCGACGGGCGGGTCGGCGGCCGGCCCCACGCCTTCCCGCTGGTCGAGGTGCAGGCCGCGCACGTCTGGCATCGCGATTTCCGGACCGACGGGCCGCGGATCAGCATCGGGATCGGGATCGCACGCTGACTGCCCGGGCGACCTGCGCCGGCAACGGCCGGGTGCCGGCAAGCCGCGGCGACGCGACCGCGACCGCCGCCAGTGGACAGGACCCCGAGGCGTTCCCTAGGCTCGGCCCGGTGTCCTGGTCGCGGTACAGGGATTGCTGCCGCATCGTGGCTGCGCCGCAGCCGGGAGTGGAGTAGTGGCAGACGATCCGATCCGGACGCCCGCTTCCGGCCGCGAGGCCGTGGGCGACCCGCCGCGCGTGCGTTCGCGCATGGACGATCTCGGCGTGGTCGTCGCCGCCGGACTCGCCTACGCCGCCGCCACGCACGGCGTGCTGGCCGACGGCGCCGCGCGCACCTGGGGCATCGTTCTGGCGGCATTGCCGCTGCTGTTCATCGCCTGGCGCATCCGCGCCGGGATCCTCGAGCCGGCGATCGCGCTGCTGCACGCGGGCTGTGGCGTGCTGGCCGCGGCCGTCGCCGGCCTCGCGTTCGGCCTGCCGCAACTCGCGGGCGTAGTGCCCGACCAGACGCCGCTCTCGCCCGATGGCCTGCTGTGCATGGCCCTGCTGCTGGCCGGCGCGCAGGCCACCGCGCACGGGCGAACGCGCTGGGGCGCGGCGCTGTTCGTCGCGGCGGCGGTGCCGGCCGCGGCGACGCTGGCGGCCTGGCTGCACATCCCGCCGCGCGGCGAGCCGCCGGCGATCTTCGACCTCGGCTGGTCGGCGAGCCAGCGCATGCAGCCGCTGCACGCGCTCGCGCCGGTGGCCGTCGCCGCGGCCGGCTTCGCGGCGAGCGCGCTGCGCGATCGCCGCGGCGCTGACGCCGCCGCCTGGCTGGTGGCGGTGGCCTGCCTGCTGGCCGCGATGGTCTCGCTGGTCGCGAGCGCGGTCGGCGCGCGGGAATCGACCATCCACCTCTCGCACGCGTCGGCAGCCGTGCCGTCGGCGCTGGTACTGGCCGCGGTCGCCGGCTGGCTGGTGCTGCGCGCCCGGCGCATCCGTGACGGCGCCACCTGGCTGCCGGTGCTGGCTGGCATGGTGCTGACCGCCGGAGCGCTGAAACTCGCCTGGATTGTCGAGATCGAGCGCCAAATGCGGCTGCAGCGCGAGGCCGAGGTCGCGGCGGATGCCACGCAGGCGGCGATCGAGGGCGCGTTCCAGGCGCGCCTGGCCTCGATCGACCGCTTCGCCCAGCGCCTGCTGGCGGTCTCGCCGGCGGAACGCCCGCGCCTGTTCGAGGTCGAGGCCGAGCAGGCGCTGCGCGCCAACTTCGCGATGCAGTCGGTAGCGCGCGTCGACGCCCAGCGGATCGTGCGCCAGATCGCGACCCTGAGTGGATCGCGGCGGCTGATCGGGCTCAACGCGGCGCTCGACGCCAACCGCGCACGCGCTTATGAGCGCGCCGAGCGGAGCGGCCAGGCCGTCGCCCTGGGCCCACTGCTGCTGGCCGCGACCCAGATCGAGGCGATGCTGGTGATCTATCCCGGGACGTTCGGCGATTCGGGCACCGAGTTCCTGGTCGCCGGCTATCGGCTCGCCGACATGCTGGCGCTGGCGCTCGACCGCGTAGCGCCCGGATACGCGATCGAGGCGACCATCGACGGCCAGCGCCGCGTGCTGCGGGGCGAGGCGATCGCCGACCCGCACTGGGCCGGTGCGGCGACCCGAAGCTTCTCCGCGCTCGACGCGGAGTGGACGATCACGCTGGCGCCCGATCGCGCGGCCGAGCAGGGGGCGATGCCCGTCAGCCGGGCGATCGTTTCCGCGGGACTGCTGGTCGGCGTGCTGGTGGCGCTGGCACTGCAGCTCGCCGCGCGCGCGCGCGAGCGCGCCGCCGCGGCGGAGGCGGCGATCAAGGCGCTGCACGCCGAGTCCGCTGCGCGCGCCAGCTCGGAGGCGGCGCTCGCGCGCTCCGAGCAGCAGGCCCAGCGCCTGCTGGAGGGCATGTCCGACGGCGTGCTGACCCTCGACCGCGAACTGCGGATCACCTTCGCCAACCGCCGCGCGAGCGAGATGATCACCGGCCGCCGCACCGACCCGGTCGGGCAACCGGTCGGCGAGGTGTTCGCGCATTTCGAGAATTCGCCGTTCGCGCCGGGATTCCGCGAGGTCCTGGCGCATCGGCGCAGCATCGCGATGGAAGGCTATTCGCCGACCATCGGCCGCTGGCTGTCCGGCCGCGTGCACCCGATCGACGACGGCCTGACCGCGATCTTCGACGACGTCACCGAGATCCGCCTGGCCGAGGCCTTCGAGCGCGACCAGCGCGAGGTGCTGCGCGCGATCGCCTCCGGGCGCCCGCTCGACGAGTGCATCGCCGGCGCCATCGCCCTGTTCGAGTCGCGCTTCGCCGGGTCGGCGGCGGCGGTCCTGCGGCTCGATGCCGGCACGCGGCGCATCGAGGCGGTGATCGCACCGTCGCTGCCGGACACCGCGCTGCATCCGATGGTCGGTTCGCGCCTCACCGACGACGCCGGCTGCTGCGGCGCCGCCGCGGCGACCGGCGGCCGCGCGACCTGCCCGTCGATCGCCGACGACGAGCGCTGGCGCGCGCACGGCAAGCCGCTGCTCGAGGCCGGCTTCCACGCGTGCTGGTCGCAGGCCATCCTCGCCGCCGACGGCACCGTGCTCGGCACCTTCTCCGCCTACCTGCGCGAGCCGCGCGAGGCCAGCGACGCCGAAAGCGCCGCCGCGCAATCGGTCGCGGCGCTGGCCGGCATCGCGATCGAACGCCACCTCGACGCGCTGCGGGTGGAGACCGAGCGACAGCGCTTCCGCTCGCTGTCGGAGCGCTCGCCCTACCTGGTCTACGCCTTCGACGTCGAGCGGCGGCTGGTGGACTGCAACGACAACGTGGTGCGCGATGGCGGCTACAGCCGGGAGCAGCTGCTCGGCCTCGCGCCGGAGGCGCTGGTGCTCAAGCCGTGGCGCGAAACCGTGCGGCGCGGCTTCGACGCCGCGCTGCGCGGCGAGTCCTCGCGCTTCGACGCCGCGGTCCGTACCGCGCAGGGCGTGCGTCGCGAGGTCGAGATCACCCTGGTCCCGATCGCGGTCGACCAGCGCATCACCGGCGTGTTCGGCGTGGTGCGCGACACCACAGAGGAGCGCCGCATCGCCGGCGAACTGGACCGCGCGCTGCGCGACCTCACCGCCCGCAACCGCGAGCTGCAGGACTTCGCCTACGTCGCCTCGCACGACCTGCAGGAACCCCTGCGCAAGGTGCAGGCTTTCAGCGACCGCGTCATGCAGCGGTATACCAAGGACCTGGACCCGCAGGCGGTCGACTACCTGCGTCGCATCGACGGCGCGGCCAACCGCATGCAGGTGCTGATCGACGACCTGCTGGCGTACTCGCGCGTGACCAGCCAGGGCCAGCCGTTCGCGCCGGTCGACCTCGGCGACGTGCTCGACGACGTCCTGTCCGACCTCGAAGTGCGGATCGAAGACAGCGGCGCGCACGTCGAGGCCGGGCCGCTGCCGGTGGTCGAGGGCGATCGCACGCAACTGCGCCAACTGCTGCAGAACCTGCTGGCGAACGCAATCAAGTTCCGCGCGCCCGGCCGCCCGCCGCGGATCCGGATCGAAGCCGGCACGACGCCCGAGCAACCGGGATCGGTGCGGCTGTCGGTCGAGGACAACGGCATCGGCTTCGACCCCGCCCACGCGGAGCGCATCTTCGCGCCCTTCCAGCGACTGCACGGCCGCCACGAGTACGAAGGCACCGGCATCGGTCTCGCGGTGGTGCGCCGGATCATCGAACGCCACCACGGCCGCATCACCGCGGTCGGCCACCCCGGCGAGGGCGCGCGCTTCGAGGTCACGCTGCCGCTGCGCGGCCGCTCCTGATCCACCCGGCGGCCGGGCAGCGGCCCGTGCCGGCGACGACGAACGGCCGCGGCGATGCGGCGGCCTTGCGCCCGGGTCGGCGGCCCGGATCCGCGCGGCTCAGTTCGCGCCCCACGGCGCGGGCGGCGGATCGACCGGGCGGGTGAGGTCGAAGTCGACCTGGAACTCGCGCCCGGTGCGCGCCAGCCGATAACTGAAGCGGCGGCCGGGATCGATTTCCAGCGTCCACGTATTGCCGGTCGACACCGCGCGTCCCTCCCGCTCGAACAGCGCCTTCGAACCGGCATTCGCGGGGAAGGCCTGACGGGTCGCGCTGCCGGGGTCCAATGTGTCGCCGCCGTACATCGTCAACACATCCGGCGTGCCGTCGGCGTGCCGGTGATCGTGCGCGAGCCGCAGGCCGTCGGCGGTGCGCGTGAGTACCCAGGTCCGCGAGCGGTCGTCCCCGACATGGAACGGCACCCGCACCGCGCCGGGCGCGCATTCGCGCACGTGCATCAACAGCCGCTGGCCGACGAAGGGATCATCGGGCGCCACCGGCACGTTGGCAGTGATGCGGCCGGCGAAGGCCTGGCCGCAGATGCCGACGAGCGCGGCCAGGAACTCGTCCGCGGGGGCCGCGGAAGCCGGCGCGGCGAGCGCGGCAGCGGCGAGGCCGAGCAGGTGCAGTGGACGCATCGGGGCGGACTCCGCGGGGCGGCTTCTCAGCGTGGCGCCTCAGGCCACACCGCGCAAGCGGGGACTTGCCGCCGGCCGCGCGGCCGTCCACACTCTGTCCAGGCCGACGTTGGAGCATGCGATGCGGGAACCCCCGACGTTCTGGTGGCGCTGGCTGCTGGCGGCAGCGACCGGGGTCGGCGTGTTCGGGCTGGCCTGCGTGCTGCTGCCCGACGCGGTGCAGGCGTTCTTCAACATGCTGATGTTCGGCCGGACCTGGCTGCCCCCGGAATACGGCACGGCAGTCGTGCCCTATCTCGTGTTCGTCACCGGCGTACTCGGCGCGGTGATGCTGGGCTGGGCCGTACTGATGCTGCTGGCACTGGTAGGTCCGTTCCGCCGCGGCGACGTCGAGGGCTGGCGCATGCTGGCCTGGCCGCTGGCGATCTGGTTCGTGGTCGACACCACCTGGTCGGTGGCCACCGGCTTCTGGCAGAACGCGCTCCTGAACTGCGCCTTCGGGCTCGCCTTCGCGATCCCGCTGGCGGCGACCTGGCGGCACTTCCACCGCCGCTGAACGCGGCGCTCAGGCGCGGTGGTAGGGATGGCCCTGCAGCAGGGTCCAGCCGCGGTAGACCTGTTCGGCGACCAGCACGCGCACCAGCGCGTGCGGCAGGGTCAGCGGCGACAGCGACCAGCGTTCGCGCGCGCGCTGCATCACCTCGGGCGCATGGCCGTCAGGGCCGCCGATCAGCAGGGCCACCGGATCGCCGGTCTGCGCCCACGCCGCCATGCGCTGCGACAATTGCACCGAGGTCCACGCGCTGCCGCGCTCGTCGAGCGCGACCACGTGGGCGGATTTCGGCAGCGCGGTGATCACGCGGGATCCTTCATCGGCGATCGCGCGCGCGGGATCGGACGATTTGCCGCGGCTCCCGAGCGGCAGCTCGACCAGTTCCGGCGCCCACGGCTTCGGCAGGCGGCGGACGTAGTCGGCGAAGCCGTCGCGCACCCAGGCGGGCGGCTTCTCGCCGACCGCGATCAGGACGATGCGCACCGGCGAGACCCCGCCCCGCAGGGCTCAGCCCGCGGCACCACCGACCGCTTCGGGTGGGAGTTCCTCGCCGACCAGCCACAGTCGCTCCAGCGCGTAGAACTCGCGGATGCGCGGCAGCATGACGTGCACCACGATGTCCCCGAGGTCGACCAGCACCCACTCGGCTTCCTTCTCGCCTTCCACGCCGAGCGGCATCACCCCGGAGCGCTTGGAGAACTTCACCACCTCGTCGGCGATCGACTTCACGTGGCGCGTCGAGGTGCCCGAGGCGATCACCAGCAGGTCGGTGAACGAGGCCTTCTCGCGGACGTCGATCTCCTTGATGTCGCGCGCCTTCAACTCGTCGAGCGCGGCGAGCACCTGCTTGCGCAGGCTGGCGGTGAACGCGGGGAGTTTCGGTCCGCGGGTCGCGGCGGCTTCGGCCGGCGCTTCCGGGGCGGATCGGGCCGGTTTCGGCCTGACGGCCTTGGCGGCCTTCTTGGCCGGCGCCTTGGCGGCGCCGCGCGGAGTCTTCGCCGCGGGCTTGCGGGCGCTGGGCGCCTTCTTCGCGGCGGCCTTGCCCTTGGCGGGCATCGGGGTGGAGCCGGTTCGCTTGACCAAAGGGGCAGGTACCTCGCTCGGCATTCGGGATGGCCGGCGCCGGTGCGCCGGTCGCAGGCAGTATAGACCTTCGATGCGCGGTGGGAAGGCCCTGCCCGCGCGCGCCGCAGTGCGGCAACAGAAAAGCCGCGGCATCGTACCGATGCCGCGGCTGTGTCACTTGCGGAGGTTGACCAGGTTGCCCAGGACCCCCTCCAGGCCGCCGAAGACCGTCAGCTTGTCGATCTTCTCGGTGACCTTCCGGGGCTCTTGCAGGTGAGTCGTGGGGGCGCGGCGACGCTGTGC
>JAJTHZ010000179.1 GCA_021299185.1 Lysobacteraceae bacterium
CTCCGGCGCCGCCGGCCGCGGTGCCGCGGCGGGCGCAGGCTGCGCGACGGCGGCAGGCGCCTGCGCTTCGGCCGCCGGCGGCTCGGCCGCGTGCGCTTCGGCGACCAGCGCATCGGACCGGACCATCACCGCCTCGGCGAACGAATCGCGGACTTCCACCTGCACGCCGTCGCCGCCGCCGCGGCGCACCTGCTCCAGGATCATCTCGTGCCAGTACTCCGGCGCGCTGATCACCAGCTTGCGGTTGGCCGCCGCGGCCTCGCGCGCCAATCCCTGCAGGCGCGCGTCGGCGTCGCCGGAGAGCAACTGCGCACCCGAGATGTCGGCGCTCTGCGCCATCGCCTGGCCAGCCACCAGCGCCGCCAGCAAGAACCAATGCTTCATCGTCGTGAGCCCCTGTTCGATCCTGCCGTGCTCAGCCGCCGGCCGAGCCGCCGCCACCGGCCTGGATGCCGCCGCGCGTGAGCGCCATCGGATCCAGGTACTTCTTGAGTTCCGATTCCTTCATGCCGGTGGCTTGCTTCGCCACCTCGAGGATGGGCCGCCCTTCCTTGTACGCCTGCTTGGCGGTGGCGGCGCCCTTCTCGTAACCGATCACCGGGTTGAGCGCGGTGACCAGGATGGGGTTGCGGTCCAGCGCCGCGGCGATGCGCTCCGGCCTGACCTTGAAGCCCGCGATCGCGGAGTCCGCCAGCGCCCGCGAGGCGTTGGCGAGGATCTCGATCGACTGCAGCAGGTTGTACGCGATCACCGGCAGCATCACGTTCAACTGGAAGTTGCCCGACTGGCCGGCGATGGTGATCGTGGTGTCGTTGCCGATCACCTGCGCGCAGACCATGGTGGTCGCCTCCGGGATCACCGGGTTGACCTTGCCCGGCATGATCGACGAGCCCGGCTGCAGGGCCGGCAGTTCGATCTCGCCGATGCCGGCCAGCGGGCCGGAGTTCATCCAGCGCAGGTCGTTGGCGATCTTCATCAGGGCGCAGGCCAGGGTGCGCAACTGGCCGGACAGCTCGACCGCGGAATCCTGCGCCGAGATGTTCTCGAAGTAGTTGGCGCCGGCCTCGAAGCGCACGCCGGTGAGCCGGGTGAGCCCGCGCGCCACCAGCGGGCCGAACTTCGGGTGCGCATTGATGCCGGTGCCGACCGCGGTACCGCCCTGCGGCAGCCGGCGCAGGCGCTTGAGCGTGTCCTGGATGCGCTCGATCGCGGTGCCGACCTGGGCCGACCAGCCGGAGAGTTCCTGCCCGAAGGTCACCGGCATCGCGTCCATCAGGTGCGTGCGGCCGGTCTTGGGGACGCGCTTCAACTGCCGCGCGCGCACGTCGATGGTGGCCTTGAGGTGCTTGAGCGCGGGCAGCAGCCTGCGCGTGGTGGCGACGCAGCCCGAGACCTGGATCGCGGTCGGGATCACGTCGTTGGACGACTGCCCCATGTTGACGTGGTCATTGGGATGGATCTTCAGCCCGGACGCATCGGCGGCGACGCGCGCGATCACCTCGTTGGCGTTCATGTTGGTCGAGGTGCCCGAGCCGGTCTGGAACACGTCGACCGGGAAGTGGGCGTCGAACTCGCCCTCGGCGACCCGCGCGGCGGCCGCGCGCACCGCCTTGGCGGCGTTCTTCTTCATCAGGCCCAGCGTGGCGTTGGCTTCGGCGCACGACGCCTTGATCAGCCCCACGGCGCGGATGAACTCGCGCGGCATGGCCAGGCCGGAGATGCGGAAGTTCTGCACGGCGCGCTGCGTCTGGGCGCCGTACAGGGCGTCCGCGGGCACCTGCAGCTCGCCCATGCTGTCGCGCTCGGTGCGGGTCTTCGTCACGCCGTCACTCCGGGGCATGCGGGGTGGCAAAAAACGGGGCGGGGAGTATAGCCGCGGCGAGGTTCGCGCGCGCGTGCGCCGGCGGCCGCCGCGGCGACGAATGGTATCCTCGCGGCCCCTGAACGAGCCGCGCGCACCATGTCCCTCGACCCGCTGGAAGCCCTCTCGCCGCTCGATGGCCGCTACGCCGGCAAGGCGGCCCCGCTGCGCGCGGCGTTCAGCGAGTCGGCCCTGATGCGGCGCCGGATCGAGGTCGAGGTCGAGTGGCTGCTCGCGCTCGGGGACGAACCCGCGATCCCCGAGGTCGCGCCCTTCGACCCCGCCCGGCGCGAGGCCCTGCGCGCCCTCTACCGCCGCTTCGCGCTCGACGACGCGCGTCGCATCAAGGCCATCGAGGCCACCACCAACCACGACGTGAAGGCGGTCGAGTACTTCATCAAGGAGCGCCTGGCCGGCGATGCCGCGCTGGCGCCGGCGCTGGAGTTCGTGCACTTCGCCTGCACCAGCGAGGACATCAACAACCTCGCCTACGCCCTGATGCTGCGCGACGCCCGCGCCGAGGTGCTGCTGCCGGCGATCGACGCCGCGATCGACACCCTGGCCGGCATGGCCAACGCGCATGCCGACCTCCCGATGCTCTCGCGCACCCACGGCCAGACCGCGAGCCCCACCACGCTGGGCAAGGAACTGGCCAATGTCGTCGTGCGCCTGCGCCGGCAGCGCTCGCAGTTCGCCGCCAGCGCCCTGCTCGGCAAGATCAACGGCGCGGTCGGCAACTGGAACGCGCATGTCGCGGCCTACCCCGAGGTCGACTGGCCGGCGTTCTCGCGCCGCTTCGTCGAATCGCTGGACCTGGAGTACGCGGCCTACACGACGCAGATCGAGCCGCACGACATGATCGCCGAGTGCTGCGACGCGCAGCGCCGCCTGAACGTGGTGCTGGTCGACCTGTGCCGTGATGTCTGGGGCTATGTCTCGCTGGGCTACTTCCGCCAGGCGACCCGCGCCGGCGAAGTCGGCTCGTCGACCATGCCGCACAAGGTCAACCCGATCGACTTCGAGAACGCGGAAGGCAACCTCGGGCTCGCCAACGCGCTGCTCGGGCATTTCTCGGAGAAACTGCCGATCTCGCGTTTCCAGCGCGACCTCACCGACTCCACCGTTCTGCGCGCGCTGGGCACCGCCTTCGGCCACACCCTGGTGGCGCTGGAGTCGCTGCAGAAGGGCCTCGGCAAGCTGAGCGCCGACCCGCAGCGGCTCGCCGCCGACCTCGACGGCGCGTGGGAGGTGTTGGCGGAAGCCGTGCAGACCGTGATGCGCCGCCACGGCCTGCCGCAGCCCTACGAGCAACTGAAGGCGCTGACCCGCGGCCACGGCATCGACCGTGCGGCGATGCAGGGCTTCATCGCCGGGCTCGCCCTGCCGGACGACGTGCGCGCGCGCCTGCTGGCGATGACGCCGGGCAGCTACACCGGGCTGGCCGCGCGGCTGGCGCGCGATGTCTAGGCGCGCGCCGCCGATCGAGGTCCACGGCCGCCGCGGGCAGCCGCTGGGCATGCCACCCGCGCAGTTCCTGCGCCGCTACTGGGGCAAGCACCCGCTGCTGGTGCGCGGCGCGTTCGCCGGATTCGAACCCCCGCTGACCGGCGACGACCTGGCCGGCCTCGCCTGCGAGGAGATCGCGCTCTCGCGGCTGGTCGTGCACGACCGCGCGCGCGACGGCTGGCAGGTGCGCAGCGGTCCGTTCGCCGAGGCCGACTTCGCGAACCTGCCCGACCGCGACTGGACCCTGCTGGTGCAGGACTGCGACAAGTTGATCGGCGACGTGGAGGAACTGCTGCGGCCGTTCCGCTTCCTGCCCGACTGGCGGATCGACGACGTGATGGTCAGTTACGCCGTGCCCGGCGGCTCGGTCGGCGCCCACGTCGACCAGTACGACGTGTTCCTGCTGCAGGGCCACGGCCGCCGCCGCTGGCGCATCGACACCGACCCCGCCGCGCCGCGCGACTTCCGGCCCGAGGTGGACCTCAAGCTGTTGCGCCGCTTCACGCCCGACCACGACTGGGTGCTGGAACCCGGCGACATGCTCTACCTGCCGCCGCGGGTGCCGCACTTCGGCGAAGCGGTGGACGCCTGCACGACCTGGTCGATCGGCCTGCGCGCGCCGGCGGCCGGCGAACTGCTGGTCGATTTCGCCGAGCAAGTGGCCGAGCGGCTCGGCGAGGACCTGCGCTACGAGGATCGCGACCTGGCGCCGCCCGCCAACCCGGCCGAGGTCGACGCCGCGGCGCTGGCGCGCGTGCGCGCCCTGCTGCGCCGCGCGAACGCGGTCGACGACGACGCCTTCGGTGCGATGTTCGCCCGCTTCATCACGCGCTACCGCAGCGCGCAGCAGCCGGCGCCGTCGCCCGACCGCGTCGACGCCGCCGCGCTGCGCGCAGCCCTCGCCCGCGGCCAGGCACTGTACCGCAGCCCGTGGAGCCGCTATGCCTTCGTGCGCGGCGCGCGTGGCGCGACGCTGTGGTTCGCCGGCGAGTCCTTCCCCGCCACGCTGCGCCTCGCGCGCCTGCTGCAGGACCACCGGATGCTCGATGCCGCGGTCCTCGGCCGCCTCGCCGACGCCGATGCCCGCGTGCTCGCCGACCTGCACAATGCCGGCCACCTGGTGATCGACGATGCTTGAACAGGACTTCCACGTGACGCTCGCCAACTGGTCCGCCGACGAGCCCGCGCTGCGCGCGGTGCGCAGCGCGGTGTTCCTGGTCGAGCAGGGCATCCCGGCCGAGGACGAGTGGGACGACCTCGACGCGCCCAGCCTGCACGCGCTGGCGCGCGACCACGCCGGCAACCCGATCGGCTGCGCGCGCCTGACGCCGAGGCACAAGATCGGCCGGCTGGCCGTGCTCAAGGCCTGGCGCGGCAAGGGCGTGGGCGAAGCCATGCTGCGCACGATGATCGAGCAGGCGCGCGCTCGGCACTGGCCGGAAGTCTCGCTCGATGCCCAGACCTACGCGATCGCGTTCTACGAGAAGGCCGGCTTCGTCGCTGAAGGCCCGGAGTTCATGGACGCCGGCATCCCGCACCGGCTGATGCGGCTGGCGCTGGCGCCGCCCGAACGCGCCCCGCGGGCGGGCGACGCGCTGCCGACCGCCGAAGGCGCCCGCCATGTCGAGGTCGCCAACCACGAGGAGGCCTGCCGTTTCGTCGACGAACTGGCGGCGGCGGCGCGCCACAAGCTGTGGATCTACACCCGCGACCTCGACCGCCTGCTGTACGACCGCGAGGTGTTCCTCGACGCGGTGCGTCGCGTCGCCCTGTCCGGCCGCGGCGCCGAGGTGCGGATCCTGATCCACGATCCGAAGGACGCCGTACGCGACGGCCACCGCCTGCTGCACCTCGCCGCGCGCCTGCCGACCTACATCCACCTGCGCTCGCCGGTGGCCGAGGAGGACCGGCAGTACCCGTCCGCCTTCCTGCTCAACGACAGCGGCGGTTTTTTCCTGCGTCCGATCGGCAGCCGCTGGGAAGGCGACGGCCGCACCGCCTCCCCCGGCCACCAGGCCGGCCTGCTGAACTACTTCAACCAGGTCTGGGAGCGCAGCGAACCGGACCCGGAACTGCGCCAACTGTCGGTCTGAGCCGGCGGCGGCGCGCTCAGCGCGCGGCCGCCGACGCGTCGCCGCCGCGCGGGGCACCGAGCAGCGCGTCGAGCCGCGCCTCCAGCCGGTCCTGGCGCTCGCGCAGCGCCCGCTCGTCCACCTCGCGCGCCGCCAGCGTACGGGTGAGCTCCTGCACCGCGCCGGCCAGCACCGCCGTCAGCCGCTCGTACTTCACGCCTTCGATCTCACCCGCCGCGTTGCGCGTCACGAGACGCGGATCGATCGCCGCGATTTCCTCGGCGACGAAACCGACGTCGGCCTCGCGGGTTTCTTTCCAGTCGTAGGCCACCGGGCGCAGGCGTTCGACCACGGCAAGACCCAGTTCGAGATCGGTGATGTGTTCCTTGTAGCGCGCGCTCGAACTGCAGCCGCTGATCTGGTTGTTCGCGTTGCGGCACAGCGTGGTGCTGGCGCTGGTGCCGAGCGTGTCGACGCGCAACGTGCCGGCCACGCGCAGCGTGCTGCCAGCCGGATCGTTGACGTTGATCGCCACGCCGTTCGGCGAGTTGACCAGGAACTGGCGCGGGCCGGTGGAGACGAAGCTCGTCGTGCCACCGCTCCACACGAAAGTCCCCTCGTCGCCGTTCGCATCGCCGGACACGGGCACTCCGGCACATCCCGAGCCGACCGGAAACGCGATCCCGGTTCCCGGTCGCGCCTTCGCTTCGAGGCCTGCCACCCAGGAGACCTGGCCACCGGCACAGTTGTTCGAACCGCCGGCCACGGTGGCGCCGGGGTTGGCGGCCTCGTTGGCGCCGCCACCGACAATGGTCGCGTTGGAGACGAGCGCGCGGTTCTGCGATCCGCCGGAAACCGTTGCTCCGATATCCGCGGCGAGATTGCTGCGGCCACCGGACACCGTCGCCTGCGTGTCGGTCGCCTCGTTGTCGAGGCCGCCGCCCACCGTGGCGTAGAAGGCCGAGGCGACGTTCGACCGCCCGCCGGCGATCGTCGCATTCTGCCCACTGGCCACGTTCTCTGACCCGCCGCCCACGGTGGACCACGGCCCGGATGCCGTGTGTTCTCCGCCACCTGCGATCGTCGCGGAAGCGCCCGTGGCGGTGTTCGACGAGCCGCTCGCGATGGTCGAGGCGACGCCGATCGCGTGATTGACCTCGGCGCCACCGGCGTGGTTGCGGTTTCCACCGCCGACCGTCGCCGAGAACGCCGAAAGAACATCGATGAGTTGATCGCCGGCGAGGTTGGCGTAGCCGCCACCGACTGTACCGAAGTCGTCGTTGACGCGATTCGGTGCTTCACCGAACAGACTCGGATCGCTGTCGGCCGGCATGCCACCACCGGCGATGACCGCACCGCGCACACCGGCAAAGATGATATTCGACGCCGCGCCGGCGATCACATTCGCTGTCGCCGGCTGCCCACCGAACAGGAACGCGCTCGGTTCATACCGCACCACCTGCTGGTTCTGCACCCGCAGCACCAATGGCTGCGCATCGGTGGTGCCGAGGAAGTTCACCGCCGGATTGGTCGCGCTGTCGCCGGTGCTGCTCCAGCAGGCGCCGATCGCTTTCGCCGCGGCGGCCTCGCTGCGGCCGGGAATCTTGGAGAAGGCCCCCACGGCGCTGCCATCGCGTACCCCGACCTCGATCCACGCGGTGCTGGCGGTCGCCAGCGGCAGGTCGAAGTCGATGCGGAAGCGGCAGTCGACCACCGGCACGTCCTCGAACACGATCGGTGCGGCCAGCGCGGCACCCGATTTCGCATCGGCGAACGGCGACAGCCGCAGGTCGTAGCGGCCGTTGGCGGGCGCGCCGCCGTCGTCGAGACGGCCTTCGTAGACGAAGCCCGAGGCACGGGCAGCGCCGGGCGCGAGCGCGGCGGCGACCAGCGCGGCCAGCGCGCGGATGCGGATCGAACGGGCCATCGCAGTCCTCCGTGGGGTGCTGGACGGAGGAATGGACGGACGGGGCGATTCCGAACAGGCCGGGCGCTGATGGCGTCGGCGGCCCGCCGGGACCGGGTGGCGACGTGCGCCCGGTCAGCGCCAGTCGGCGACCGGCCGCACGTCGACCACACCCCACAGCACGGAGCGGTCGTCCAGCGCGCGGTCGTGGCGGGGATCGTCGCCCGCGCCCGGCTCGCGGAAACTGCGCCGCACGACGACCGCACCCGGCCGTGCGGCGTGCTGCACGGCAGCGCGCAAGCGTTCGGCGAAGGCCGCATTGGCGCCATCGAGGATGTTCGACAGGGTGAAGGCATCGAAGCGCGCCGGCGGGCCGTCGGCGAGGAAGGCCAGCGCGTCGGCGCAGTGCAGTTCGATCGATGCCGCGTGCGCGGGCGGCGGCGGTGCGATGCCGGCGTCCCCGGTCAGCAGCAGGCGCAGCCACGGATTGCCGCGGTTCGGATGGCGGCCGACGCAGCGCGCGAGGCGTGCGCGCAGCACCGCACCGAAGCGCGGCGGCACGATCGCCATCAGTTCGTTGCCGTACACCTTGCCCAGCGCGGTCAGGGACAGCGCGGCGTCCACCGCCGTGCGGAAGCGCCAGGTATCGAGGTGGGTGGCGAACCAGTGCGCCTGCGCCGCGGGGTCCGTCATCTGCAGGAAGGCCTCGATGCGCGATGCATTCCAGCCCAGCAGCGGCAGCACGCCGCGACCGAAGCCCATCAGGCGCTCGGCCGCCCCCGTGCGGCGCGGCGCACCGGCGAAGCGGGCGCGCGCGTAGTCGGCCTGCACGGGGTTGATGTCGACCGCGGTCACGTCGTGATCTGCGCACAGCGCCAGCGCCATGTCGCCGGCCGAGGCGATGCAGAACACGCTCGCGCCCGGCGCGAAGGCGGCGCGCTCGACGGCGTCGTCCTCGTACATGCGCCCGAACAGCAGCATCTGCGGACCGCCGCCGCCGTCGAAGCGACCGCGCGACCACGGCGTGCCCGCGCCGCTCACGCCGCCTCCCGCAGCAGCATCGCGGCGCACACCCAGGCCAGCACCAGCAGCGCGAAGTTCTTGAACAGCATGCCGGCCGGGTCGGGGATCTTCGATCGCGCCAGGCTCAGGCCGGCGGTGTTGAGCGCCACCAGCAGCACGGTCTGCGCGACCGCCGCGGCCTGCGGCATCCAGCCGGACAGCACCCACGCGCCGAGCGCGCACTCGACCACGCCGAGGCCGCGCAGGAAGGCCGACACCATCCACGGGCGCAGGAAGCGCACCTCGGAGACCACCTCGAACTCGTGCGCGCTGCGCGCCAGGACCTTGCACCAGAACCCTTCGTACAGCCACACCCCGGCCACCGCGACCTGCAGCAGCCACACGGGGGGCATCGGGTCGAAATCGAACATCGGGCGGGGTCGGCCGGCGGGGACGAGGCATGATGGCCCGGCCGCGCGGCATCGCCTTGACGCGGGTCAAGCCGACACGCGGCCTTCGCGGCGGCGACCGCACGATCGCGGCATGGCCCGCTCCGCCGCCTACGCGCGCATCAAGTCCGACGTGCTGCGGATCGTGGCGGCGATCCCGCGCGGCCGCCTCGTCACCCACGCGGCGATCGGCGCGCACCTCGATGTCGTGCCGCGGCACGTGGCCTACATCCTCGCCACGCTGGAAGTGGCGGAGAAATCCGCCCTGCCCTGGCATCGCGTGGTCGGCGCCGAGGGCCGGCTGGGCACGCCCAGGCGCGGCGCCGACGGCCGAGCGCAGGCGGAGTGGCTGCGCGACGAGGGCCACGCGCTGGACGGCAATGCGCTCGCCAGTGGCTTTGCACGACGGCTGGTCGGGGTGCACGCGCTGGCGCACGGCGTGCCGCGCCAAACCCGCCCGGTCGAGGTGCGTGGGACCGCTGGACAACGCGGGCGTCGCACCGCACGCTGAGCGCGTCCGCCCCCTGGAGTGGCCGATGCGCATCGCCGGCGCCGCGCTTGCCTACTTCGCGATCGTGTTCGCGGTCGGCTTCGTGCTGGGCACGCTGCGCGTGCTGTGGCTGGCGCCGGCGCTTGGCGAGCGCGTGGCCGAACTGGCCGAACTGCCGCTGATGGTGCTGGCCAGCGCGTGGGCCGCGCGCTGGATCGGCACCCGGCTGCGCGTGCCGCACGGCGCCGGCCCGCGGCTGGCGATTGGCGCCATCGCGCTCGCCCTGCTGCTGGTTCTGGAGTTCGGCGTGGTGCTCGCGCTGCGCGGGCTGACCCTGGAGGCCTACCTCGCCACCCGCGACCCGGTGTCGGGCACGGCCTATGCGCTGTCGCTGCTGGCCTTCGCGCTGTGGCCGTGGTGGTTCGGTCGCCGCACGGGCCCGCGGCCCTGAGCACCGCCCCTGCCCGGGGCATCCCCCCGGCTTTGCGGCCGGCCGTCACGCCGCGGTAACCTGAGGCCTTGGTCGAACAAGACCCGACGCCGGAACGGGCCCCATGAATCCGAGCTACCTCGAATTCGAACAACCGATCGCCGAGATCGAAGCGCGAATCGCCGAGCTGCGCCACGCCTCGCAGGGCTCCGCGGCCGGCATCGAGGACGAGATCCGCAAGCTGCGCGACAAGCTTTCCGCGCGCACCGAGCAGATCTTCGCCAACCTCAGCGCCTGGCAGGTCTCGCAACTGGCGCGCCACCCGCTGCGCCCGTACACGCTCGACTACCTCGCGCTGGCGTTCAACGAGTTCCACGAACTCGCCGGCGACCGCGCCTTCGCCGACGACGCCGCGATCGTCGGCGGGCCGGCGCGGCTCGACGGCCGCGCGGTGATGGTGATCGGCCACCAGAAGGGCCGCGACACCAAGTCCAAGGTCAAGCGCAACTTCGGCATGCCGCGCCCCGAGGGTTACCGCAAGGCGCTGCGCCTGATGCAGATGGCGGAACGCTTCAAGATGCCGCTGCTGACCTTCATCGACACGCCCGGCGCCTATCCGGGCGTCGGTGCGGAGGAGCGCGGGCAGTCGGAAGCGATCGCGCGCAACCTGCTGGAGATGTCGCGCCTGAAGGTGCCCGTGGTTTGCACCGTGATCGGCGAAGGCGGCTCCGGCGGCGCGCTGGCGATCGGCGTCGGCGACCGCACGCTGATGCTGGAGTTCGGCACGTATTCGGTGATTTCGCCGGAAGGCTGCGCGTCGATCCTGTGGAAGACCGCCGAACGCGCCAGCGAGGCGGCCGAGGCGCTGGGCCTGACCGCGCCGCGGCTGCTCGAACTCGGGCTGGTCGACGAGATCGTCAAGGAGCCCCCGGGCGGCGCGCACCGCGACCCGCCGGCGATGGCCGCGCGACTGAAGGAGCGGCTGCTCGCCGCGCTCGATGGTCTGTCGGGGCTGGCGCCGGACGCGCTGCTCGCGCAGCGCTACCAGCGCCTGCGCCGCTACGGGGCGTTCCGCAGCGCTTGAGCCGCGCGCCCTCGCCGCTGGCCGAACTGGAACAAGCGCTCGCCGCCTGGCCGGCCGGCGCGCTGCGGGTGGCGGTGAGCGGCGGGCTCGATTCCACCGCCCTGCTGCACGCGCTGGCCGCCCTGCCCGCGGCGCGCGCGCGCGGGCTGGCCGCGATCCACGTCGACCACGGCCTGCATCCGCACAGCGCCGAATGGGCCGCGCGCGTTGCCGCGCAGGCGCGCGCGCTCGACGTGCCGCTGCGCGTGCAGCGCGTGCAGGTGGACCCGGACGCGGGACTCGGCATCGAAGGCGCGGCACGCGCGGCGCGCCATGCGGCCTTCGCCGATGCCCTGCATGGGGGAGAGATCCTGGTCGCCGCGCACCACGCCGACGACCAGGCCGAGACCGTGCTGCTGCGCCTGCTGCGCGCGGCGGGGCCCGAGGGCCTGCGCGGCATGCGCGCGCTGCGGCCCTTCGCGAGCGGCTGGCTGGCGCGCCCCTGGCTCGGCGTGCCGCGCGCGGCGATCCGCGACTGGGCGCAGGCCCGACAACTGGACTGGATCGAGGATCCGTCGAACGCCGATCCGCGCTTCGAGCGCAACCACCTGCGCCTCGCGGTGATGCCGCAGCTCGCCGCGCGCTGGCCGCACGCCGCCACCGCGCTGGCCCGCAGCGCGGCGCTGCTCGACGCGGTGGCGATGCGCGACGCGCACGCGATGGCGGCCGAACTCGCGCGCCGGCGCGGCGCCGATCCTGCGGTGCTCGACGCCACCGGCCTCGCCGCGCTGGACGCGGCGCATCGCGGCGCACTGCTGCGCCACTGGCTGCTCGAACTCGGCCTGCCGCCCCCCGACGCCCGCGCGCTGGCCGAACTCGGTCGACGCCTCGCGGCGCCGCGTGCGGATGCCGCCACGGTCGTGCGCTGGCCGGGCGCCGAACTGCGCCTGTGGCGAGGCGCGCTGTACGCGATGGCGCCACTCCCGCCCGCGCCACGTGGCTGGTCGCTGGACTGGGACGGCCGCCAGCCGCTGTCGCTGCCGGGCGGAAGCAGCCTGCGCTTCGACGGCGCGATCGCGGCGCTGCCGCTGCGCGTGGCACCGCGCGCCGGCGGCGAGCGCATCGTGCTGTCGCCGCGCCGCCCCTCGCAGTCGATCAAGCACGCGCTGCAATCGCTCGGCGTACCGCCGTGGCGGCGCGCGCGCGCGCCGCTGCTGTGGCACGGCGACGCCCTCTGGGCAGTCGGCGACTGGCTGCTCTCGCCGCCGCTGCGCGACTGGCTCGATGCGCACGGCGCGCGGCTGGCGTGGACGGCATCGACACCGCAGGACCCATCGCCCGTCCACGGTGCACTGGCAAGGCTTCCGGGCGGGTACGCGCCGGGCTAGTCGTCGCAGGCGGCCAACGGCTCTGCGGGATCCGCTGGAACGGGCACCGTCTGACCTGACGCAAGCGAGGACAAACCGAAGCGCCCCGCCCAGCGACGCGCTTCAGCCTCGACCTCTGCGCTCAACCGATCGAGTTGTGCGGGATCGGTGGACTTGATAACAGTATCGAGTACCAAGCTCGCCGGTCGCGACAAGGCTTCGGCGCCGAAGAGTCGGCGGTAAAGAGAAGCGAAAGCAAGAAAGCGGCGCTGGTCCGGCAACCGCACCATAACGCCCTGCACCGGAATGATCGAACTCGGAGAGTGCAACATGATGAGGCCCTCGAGCGCGAGCGGCTCTTTTGCCGCGAAGCCTGCTTGAAGAAACTCCGGCGTGTTGTCGGCGATGAACTGGGGGAGCAGGTATTCACCGGCCTGCGTCGAATTGAGGCGAACCTGAAGACGCCGAACTTGCCCATCGGACAGCATCATCGCAAGAACGGTCTTCTGCCGCGGACTGAGTGCAGGTTTCGCCTGCGCGAGCAGCGTTTCGGTGTCGACCTCGACTGCACCGCTGAACGCGTCGCAGAATTGCTGACTGGGAACCAGTGACTCCTTCATCCGCGCAAGTGTTTCGACCGCAAGCTCTTCCGTCCCGGCCTGACCGATCGCGCCAAGGTTCTGCATTTGCCGATCGATAAACGCCCTCCGGCTCTCGAAAGCTGAACAGCGGCCGACACCGATCACGATTCGACAAGTCGATGTTGGATCCCCGCCCTTCGCACGCTCCAACAACACCGGAAGCTGCAGTGCAAGCGGGAGCGCTGGGTCGGGCAGAGGCGGAAATGCACCGCTGACTTTCGCGACAGCGTGTCGCGGCAAGTTCGTTGTATGCGGAAAGAAGGGCGCATCGACAGTCGAAACAGCGTCGTCACGGGCGTCGGACGATGCGACGGGCTCTGTTGGTCGCGAAGCGCCTGGATCGACCTTCAGGCGGACGCCTACCACCCAATAGGACAGCAGAACGGCGAACGAGACGACAAGCCCGACAAGGAGCCGACGCTTGGTGACTAATGCCATGGCAACGCCTAGGTGCAAGAGGCAGGGTTTCGCGACCCGGTTGACTAATGACTTCGACCGCCATTGTTCTGTATGGCAAAGCAATCGCAGTCGGGACGCGAGCCGCCATTGGTCGGCCCGCGTCCGCATGACAAGTCACGGCAGGATCAGATGACAACAAATTAGGGACATGCACGCAGTTCCGGCTGCATGGGGTAGTCATCGATGCAGAGCGGCTCCGCCCTTCCGCAGAACAAGAACACCGCGTGGCCACCGCCCACATCGGGAGTTGCGGCGACGTTAGCCTGCACGCACTCGCCTGGACCCAGCGGCGGCAGCGGAAGCGGAACCGGCGATTGCGGCGGTGCAATGGGCCCCTGATAGGGGCTGGAGGACGGGGTCGAGTCCCAAGGTGGGCGGATCCCGAAGTTTACCCAACGCCAATACCACCAGTCGTCGGTGGCGGGTTGAACTCCCGGAGTGACGTTTATCGCAGGCAGCGTCGCTTGCGCTGCAGCGTCAGGCGAAAAAGCGGTCCCTTGAGCTACCAGCAAAGCAAAGCAAAGCAGAACATTTCGTCTTCATGACTAAGCTCCTTGGGTACATAGAAGTTCGGTCGAAGCGCAATCGCCCCTGACTTCCGTTTGCGCTCGATCGCACACTATGCGTGGTGTGAACCAATGTCAACGGCGGTTTCGTTTATGCACGAGCGGCTTGCGGCAGGATCACCGTCGCCGACCCGCTACAACCTGCGGCTCGCTGGTGCCTGTGCCGCACCGCCACTACAACTGGATCCGCACGCGCCGCTGCTGTGGCACGGCGACGCCCTGTGGGCAGTCGGCGGCTGGCTGCTCGCGCCGCCGCTGCGCGGCTGGCTCGATGCGCACGGCGCGCGCTATGCGTCGACGGTTTGACCCCCCCCCGGCCCCTTCGCTAGGCTGCGCGCCATGTCGCCGACCCCGTCCAGCCCCGCGCCCGAGCCCGCGCCGATCGCGGATTTCGAGCGCTCGCTGGACGAACTGGAGAACCTCGTCGCGCGGCTCGAGAAGGGCGACCTGTCGCTCGACGACTCGCTGGCCACCTTCGAACGCGGCATCGCCCTGTACCGGCGCTGCCAGGGCGCGCTGGAGCAGGCCGAACTGCGGGTGAAACTGCTGCTCGATCCCGCGCAGCCCGAACGCGCGGCGGACTTTGGACCCGACACGCCCTGACCTGACGCCGGCGCTGCACGCGTGGGCGCGCCGCGTCGACGGCGTGCTCGACCGCGTGCTGCCGCCGGGCGGCGTCGAACCGGTGGCCCTGCACCGGGCCATGCGCTACGCGGTGCTCGGCGGCGGCAAGCGGATCCGCCCCTTGCTCGCCTACGCCGCGTGCACCGCGCTCGGTGGCGCGGAGGCCGATGCCGACCACGCCGCGGCGGCGGTCGAGATCATCCACGCCTACTCGCTGATCCACGACGACCTGCCGGCGATGGACGACGACGACCTGCGCCGCGGGCGTCCCACCTGCCACATCGCGTTCGGCGAGGCGACCGCCATCCTGGCCGGCGACGCGCTGCAGGCGCTCGCCTTCGAGGTGCTGGCGCAGGCGCCGCTCACCGCGCGCGATCCGGCGCGCGCGGTGGACGCGCTGCGCTGCCTCGCCCAGGCCTGCGGTTCGCAGGGCATGGCCGGCGGGCAGGCGCTGGACCTCGATGCGGTCGGACTGCGCCTCGACCTCGAGCGCCTCGAGCGCATGCACGTGCACAAGACCGGTGCCCTGATCCGCGCCAGCGTTCGGCTCGGCGCGATGTGCGCCGGCGCGCGCGAGGGCCGCGTGCTGGAGGCGCTGGAGCGTTTCGGCCACCTCGCGGGACTGGCCTTCCAGATCCGCGACGACATCCTCGACGTCGAGGGCGAGACCGCGGTGATCGGCAAGACCCAGGGCGCCGACCAGGCGCGCGACAAGCCGACCTATCCCTCGATCCTCGGCCTCGAGGCGGCGAAGGACCTCGCCAGCCGCACCCGGGCCGCCGCGCTGGGCGCGCTGCAGGGCGTGGCGGCGCCCGATTCGGCGCTGGCCGACCTCGGCCGGTACGCGGTCGACCGCACCAGCTGACCCGGCCGCGGCGGCGCCGGTCGGCCGGCGCCCCCATTCGGCCTTGGTCTTGCTTTACGCCCCTGCCACCCCTGCGGCTATAATGCGCCGCTTTGTCCGCCCTCCGGGGCGCCAGAAAACCTTTCCGGCGCAACCACTTGCGCCCACCGAGGCAGGCCCGGCGTGACCACGCTCCTCCAGCAGTTCGCCCTTTCCTCCCATCTCGCCGGCGGCAATGCCGCCTGGGTCGAGGACCTCTACGAGCAGTTCCTGCGCGACCCCGGCAGCGTCGACGCCAAGTGGCGCGCCTACTTCGAAGGCCTGAAAGGCCGTGAAGCGGGCGACGTGCCGCACGGCCCGATCGTCGAACAGGTCGCGCAGACCGCGCGCCGCGCGGTGCGCGGCCTGCCGGCGAGCGCCGCCGCGGCGGTCGACGACGTCTACGCGCAGAAGCAGGCCGGCGTGCACAAGCTGGTCACCGCGTACCGCGCGCGCGGCCACCTCGCCGCCACGCTCGATCCGCTGGGCCTGGCGCAGAAGCAGGCCGCGCCGGACCTCGAACTGGCCTTCCACGGCCTGTCCGGGGCCGACCTCGACGTCGAGTTCAGCACCGGCTCGCTGTCGGCGCCGGCGCGCATGAAGCTGCGCGACATCGTGGCCCTGCTGAAGTCGACCTATTCCAGTTCGGTCGGCATCGAGTTCATGCACATCTCGGACGCCGAGCAGCGCCGCTGGCTGCACGAAAGCCTGGAACGCACCGGCGGCCGCTACGCGTTCGCCGCCGAGGAGCGCAAGCGCATCCTGCAGAAGCTCACCCAGGCGGAGGGCCTGGAGCGCTACCTGCACACCAAGTACGTCGGCCAGAAGCGCTTCTCGCTCGAGGGCGGCGACGCGCTGATCCCGATGGTCGACGAGGTGATCCGCCGCGCCGGCAGCCAGGGCGTGAAGGAGATCGTGATCGGCATGGCGCACCGCGGGCGCCTCAACGTGCTGGTCAACACGATGGGCAAGCCGCCGCACCAGCTGTTCGCGGAGTTCGAGGGCCGCCACGACGGCCCGGACGATCCCGCGCACTCGGGCGACGTGAAGTACCACATGGGTTACTCGTCCGACGTCGCCACCCCGGGCGGCCCGGTCCACCTCGCGCTCGGCTTCAACCCCTCGCACCTGGAGATCATCGACCCGGTGGTCGCGGGCTCGGTGCGTGCGCGCCAGCAGCGCCGCCGCGACGCCGCGCGCGAGCAGGTGATGCCGGTGCTGATCCACGGCGACGCCGCCTTCGCCGGCCAGGGCGTGGTGATGGAACTGCTGCAGATGTCGCAGGCGCGCGGATTCGGCGTCGGCGGCACGGTGCACGTGGTGATCAACAACCAGGTCGGGTTCACCAGCCACCGTCCGGACGACGCGCGTTCGACCCTGTACTGCACCGACGTGGCCAAGATGGTCGCCGCGCCGATCTTCCACGTGAACGGCGACGACCCGGAAGCGGTGGTGTTCTGCGCGCGGCTCGCGCTGGACTTCCGCAACCGCTTCAAGCGCGACGTGGTGATCGACCTCGTCTGCTACCGCCGCCACGGCCACAACGAGGCCGACGAGCCGGCGGCCACGCAGCCGGTGATGTACCAGGTGATCCGCGCGCGCAAGACCACGCGCGAGATGTACGCCGACCGCCTCGCGCGCGACGGCGTGATCGGCGCCGACGAGGCCAAGGCGCTGGTCGACGGCTATCGCCAGCAGCTCGACTCCGGGCGCATCGTGGCCGACCTCGCCGACAACCCGCTGGTGCCGGCCGTGGACTGGTCGCGCCACCTCGGCGCGAAGACCGACGACCCGTTCGAGACCGCGGTGCCGCGCACCGACCTGCTGCCGCTGGCGCAGGCCATCGCCAAGGTGCCGGACGGCTTCACCCTGCATCCGCGCGTGGCGCGCATCTACGAGGACCGCGCCAAGATGGCGGCGGGCGAGCTGCGCATGGACTGGGGCTTCGCCGAAAACCTCGCCTACGCCACCCTGCTCAAGCAGGGCTTCAAGCTGCGCGTGGTGGGCCAGGACGCGGGCCGCGGCACCTTCTTCCACCGCCACGCGGTGCTGCACGACCAGAAGACCGGCGACACCGCCCTGCCGCTGACCGCGATCGCCACCGATCCGCAGGACGTAACGGTGATCGACTCGCTACTGTCGGAAGAGGCCGTGATGGGCTTCGAGTACGGCTATGCGACCACCGAGCCCGGCACCCTGGTGATCTGGGAAGGCCAGTTCGGCGACTTCGCCAACGGCGCCCAGGTGGTGATCGACCAGTTCATCTCGTCCGGCGAGGCCAAGTGGGGCCGGCTGTGCGGGCTCGCGCTGTTCCTGCCGCACGGCTACGAAGGCCAGGGCCCCGAGCACAGCTCGGCGCGCCTCGAGCGGTTCCTGCAACTGTGCGCGCTGGACAACATGCAGGTCTGCACGCCGACCACGCCGGCGCAGATGTTCCACATGATCCGCCGCCAGATGGTGCGCGACCTGCGCAAGCCCCTGGTGGTGATGACGCCGAAGTCGATGCTGCGCCACCGCCTGTCGACCTCGACGCTCGACGACCTGGTCGACGGGCGCTTCCAGACCATGATCCCCGACAGCACCGCGAAGGACCCGAAGAAGGTCAAGCGCGTGGTGCTGTGCGCGGGCAAGGTTTACTACGACCTGGTCGAGGACGCCGAGAAGCGCGGCGCCACCGACGTCGCGATCGTGCGCGTGGAGCAGCTCTACCCGTTCCCGCGCGAGGCGGTGGCCGCCGAGGTCGCGCGCTTCGGTGGCGCCAGGCACGTGATCTGGTGCCAGGAGGAACCGCAGAACCAGGGCGCCTGGTACCAGATCCAGCACCACCTGCGCATCTGCATCGGCGACAAGCGCCACCTGCACTACGCCGGCCGCCCGCGCTCGCCCGCGCCGGCCTGCGGGCATTTCAACACCCACGTCGCCGAGCAGAACGCGCTGCTCGAGCAGGCGCTGGTGGCCAAGCTGAACGGCGACGCCGTCAGCGAATGACAACGACTGGAAGCACCAGGGAAATCGCATGAGCATCGAGGTCAAGGTTCCCGTCCTGCCGGAGTCCGTCTCCGACGCCACCATCGCCACCTGGCACAAGAAGCCGGGCGACGCCGTCCGCCGCGACGAGAACCTGGTCGACCCCGAGACCGACAAGGTCGTGCTCGAGGTGCCCTCGCCGGTCGACGGCGTGGTCAAGAGCATCCTGAAGAATTCCGGCGACAGCGTCGGCAGCCAGGAAGTGATCGCGATCGTGGAGGCCGGCGCGGTCGCCGCCGCGCCCGCGCCGGCCCCTGCGGCCGCGCCCGCCAAGGCCGCACCGACCGCTCCGCCCGCGCCCGCCGCGAAGGCGCCGGAACTGTCGCCGGCGGGCCGCCGCATGGCCGAGGAACACGGCATCGACGCCTCGAAGGTCGCCGGCACCGGCCGCCACGGCCAGGTGACCAAGGAAGACCTGGTCAACGCGATGAAGTCGCCCGCGCCCGCCGCCGCGGCCCCGGCTCCGGCGCTTCCCGCCGGACCGCGCACCGAGCAGCGCGTGCCGATGACCCGCATGCGCGCGCGCATCGCCGAGCGCATGATGCAGTCGAAGAACTCGATCGCCATGCTGACCTCGTTCAACGAGGTCAACATGAAGCCGGTGATGGACCTGCGCAAGTCGCTCGGCGAGCAGTTCGAGAAGGCGCACGGCGTGCGCCTGGGCATCATGAGCTTCTTCGTCAAGGCGGCCGCCGAGGCGCTCAAGCGCCACCCGGTGGTGAACGCCTCGGTCGACGGACAGGACATCGTCTACCACGCCTTCGCCGACGTCTCGATCGCGGTCTCGACCGAGAAGGGCCTGGTCACGCCGGTGCTGCGCAACGCCGAATCGATGTCCTTCGCCGACATCGAGCGCGCGATCGTCGAGTACGCCAACAAGGCGCGCTCGGGCGGCCTGTCGCTGGACGACCTGCAGGGCGGCACCTTCACCATCACCAACGGCGGCGTGTTCGGCTCGCTGTTCTCGACCCCGATCGTCAACCCGCCGCAGAGCGCCATCCTCGGCATGCACGCGGTCAAGGAGCGCGCGATCGTCGACAACGGCCAGGTCGTCGCCGCACCGATGATGTACATCGCGCTGTCCTACGACCACCGCATCATCGACGGCAAGGACGCGGTGACCTTCCTGGTCGACATCAAGAACCAGTTGGAGAATCCGGCCAAGATGTTGCTCGGGCTCTGACGAGCCCGGAGGGCAAAGGGTTCAGGGCCCAGGGTACAGGGCCCAGGGCCCAGAACGACCGCTTTTGGCTGGGCCCTGAGCCCTGGGCCCTGGGCCCTTTCCCAGAGCCGACAAACACTGCACCGGCAAGAATCCCCATGGACCAATTCGACGTCATCGTCCTCGGCGCCGGCCCCGGCGGCTACGTGGCCGCGATCCGCGCCGCGCAGCTGGGCCTGAAGACCGCCTGCATCGACGCCTTCACCGGCACGGACGGCAAGCCCGCGCTAGGCGGCACCTGCCTCAACGTGGGCTGCATTCCGTCGAAGGCGCTGCTGGATTCGTCCAAGCAGTTCCACAACCTCACGCACACCTTCGCCGACCACGGCATCAGCGCGTCGAAGCCCACGATCGACGTCAAGACCATGGTCGGTCGCAAGGACAAGATCGTGAAGCAGTTCACCGGCGGCATCACCAGCCTGTTCAAGGCCAACAAGGTGACGCCGTACCACGGCTTCGGGCGATTGCTGCCCGGCCGCCAGGTGGAGATCACCGCCGCCGACGGCAGCAAGACCACGATCGCCGGCAAGCACGTCATCCTCGCCACCGGCAGCAAGCCGATCGAACTGCCGTTCGCGAAGTTCGACGGCGAGTACGTGCTCGACAATGCCGCCGCGCTCGACATCGACCACGTGCCCAAGCGCCTGGGCGTGATCGGCGCCGGCGTGATCGGCCTCGAACTGGGCAGCGTGTGGAAGCGCCTCGGCGCCGAAGTAACCGTGTTCGAGGCGTTGCCCGAGTTCCTCGCCGTGGTCGACGCCGATGTCGCCCGCGCCGCGCAGCGCGAGTTCAAGAAGCAGGGCCTCGACATCCGCCTCGGCGCGAAGTGCAGCAACGCCGAGGTCAAGGCCAAGCAGGTGCACCTGACCTTCGACGCCGGCAAGGGCGCGGAGACGATGGTGTTCGACAAGCTGCTGGTGGCCGTGGGCCGCCGCGCGGCGAGCGAGGGCTGCCTCGCCGAAGGCACCGGCGTGCGCACCGACGAGCGCGGCCGCTACGTGGTCGACGACCACAACCGCACCGACGCCGAGAACGTGTGGGCGGTCGGCGACTGCGTGCGCGGCGCGATGCTGGCGCACAAGGCCTCCGAGGAAGGCATCGCGGTCGCCGAGTTGATCGCCGGCAAGCCGGGTCACGTCAACCACGACACCATCCCGTGGGTGATCTACACCGAGCCCGAGATCGCCTGGGTCGGCAAGACCGAGGCGCAGGTCAAGGCGGAAGGCATTCCCTATCGCACCGGGTCGTTCCCGTTCGCCGCCATCGGCCGCGCCGTCGCCATGAACGAGACCGCCGGCATGGTGAAGGTGATCGCGCATGCCGAGACCGACCGCATCCTCGGCGTGCACATGGTCGGCGCCTGCGTGTCGGAGCTGATCGCCGAGGCGGTGGTGGCGATGGAGTTCCACGGATCGGCCGAAGACCTCGCCCGCATCTGCCACGCGCACCCGACGCTGTCGGAAGCGGTGCACGAGGCGGCGCTGGCGGTCGACAAGCGCGCCATCCACAAGGCCAACGGATGAAGCGCGCGGCCGCGCGGGTCCTCGCCATCGCGGCCCTTGCGGCCGCGGGCATCGCGCGCGCGGCCTGCCCGATCGCCGAAACCCGGCTGGAAGGCATCGTCGTCTCCGCGGCGGATGGCAGCCCGGTCGCGGGCGCGACGCTGGAAGCCGGCTGGGACGAACGCGCCGCCGGCCGGATGACGGTCTCGCGCGAATCCGGCGCCGACGGCGCGTTCGCGCTGCGGGTCGCCTTCGACACCTACTCCGGCCGCACGCTGGCCGGGCGCGACGTGTGCGAGGCGCAGTTGCAGGCGATCGACCTGCGCATCGAGCATCCGGCCTTCCGCCCGCTCGAGCGGCGCATCGCGCGCGCCGCCTTCGGCGAGGCACTGCGCATCGAACTGCGCACGGCCGACTGAGCCGGGTCCGGCCGCGCGCCGCCCTTGATGCCCGCGCCGGCGATCGCGACACTCAGCGTCCCCGCACGCCGCCGCGCAGGCCCCGCATGAGCGTTCCCGCCCGCTTCCCCGCCTTCCGCATCCATGCCGAGGGCGATCGCCACCAGGCCGGCATCGAGGAGATCGGCCTCGACGACCTCGCGCCGGGCGAAGTCGACATCCGCGTCGCCTATTCCTCGGTCAACTACAAGGACGCGCTCGCCGGCAGCGGCAAGGGCAAGATCCTGCGCCGGCCGGTGCTGGTCGGCGGCATCGACGTCGCCGGCCACGTGGTCGCCTCGCGCGATGCGCGCTGGCGCGAGGGCGACGCGGTGCTGGTCACCGGCTGCGGCCTGTCGGAGACCCGCGACGGCGGCTATTCGGCCTACGCGCGGCTGCAGGCCGAGTGGGTGGTGCCGCTGCCCGCCGGGCTGACGCTGCGCGAATCGATGGCGCTGGGCACCGCCGGCTTCACCGCCGGGCTGTCGCTGCACCGCATGCTCGCCAACGACCAGCGCCCGGACATGGGCCCGATCGCGGTCACCGGGGCCACCGGCGGCGTCGGCATGCTGGCGATCGACATCCTGACCCGCGCCGGCTTCGAGGCGCATGCGATCACCGGCAAGGTCGACCAGTTCGAGGCCCTGCAATCGATCGGCGCGCGCCAGTGCATCTCGCGCCACGGCCTGCACTGGGGACAGCGCCCGCTGGAAGCCGCGCGCTGGGCCGGCGCGATCGACAACGTCGGCGGCGAGATGCTCGACGGCCTGACCCGCGTCATCCACCCCTACGGCAACATCGCCTCCTGCGGCCTGGCTGGCGGGCACGAACTGCACAGCACGGTCATGCCGTTCATCATCCGCGGCGTCAGCCTGCTCGGGATCGCCTCGGCCGGGACGGCCTACGACATCCGCCGCCGGGTCTGGGAACGACTGGCCAGCGACTGGAAGCCCGCCCATCTGGATCGCATCGCCGCCCACGAAACCGGGCTGGACGGCCTGCCGGCGGTTTTTGCTAGGATGATGGTCGGGGAGTCGTTCGGGCGCACCGTGGTCGCGCTTTGAGGCTGGCTGCCCACCTTCCCGTGCACCGCCCGAGGCTGACCGAACTTCCCATGGCCCGCGTCCTGATCGTCGACGACTCGCCCTCGCAACTGCTGGGGCTGCAGCGCGTGGTGGAGAAACTCGGCCACGTGGTGCTCACCGCCGAAGACGGCGCCGCGGGCGTCGAGGCCGCGCGGCGCGAACTGCCCGACCTGATCCTGATGGACGTGGTGATGCCGAACCTCAACGGGTTCCAGGCCACCCGCCAGATCAGCAAGGATCCGGCGACCAGCCACATCCCGGTGATCCTGGTCACGACCAAGGACCAGGAGACCGACAAGGTCTGGGGCATGCGCCAGGGCGCGAAGGCCTACGTCACCAAGCCGATCAACGAGAACCAGCTCTCCGACGCGATCAAATCCCTGATCGGTGGGTGAGGCGGGAATTCTCGCGCCACCGGCGCGAGCCGCCGAACGCCACGGCGAGTAGCCGTGGCCGGACTGAGGCGGGATTTCTCGCGCCACCGGCGCGAGCCGCCGAACGCCACGGCGGGGTGGGAGCCGCTTCAGCGGCGACCGCGGCGATCGGAAACGTCGCAGTCGCCGCTGAAGCGGCTCCCACACGCGGACCGCTTGCACTCACCCAGCCCCAGAGCGCTCGACCCGGTCCTCGGAGCGTGCGGGCACATGCCACGAGTGCGTCGAGCGCACGTGGCGACTCGATTCCCCGGGTGGGAGCCGCTTCAGCGGCGACCGCGGCGATCGGAAACCCCGCAGTCGCCGCTGAAGCGACTCCCACAACCGGAGTAGCCGGCGCTGCGCGATGCTGAGCGCCCCTCACCGCCGCGGATCGAAGCCCTTGAAGCGCTTCGCCATGTCCTCGTAGAACGCGATCGCGCGCTCGTCGGAGGCCGGCGGCACCTGGATCGCGAGTTCGACGTACTGGTCGCCGGGCGTGGTGCCGGGCAGGCCGCGCCCCTTGAGGCGCAGGCGCTTGCCGCTGGCGCTGCCGGCCGGCACCTTGATCTCCACCTCGCCACCCAGGGTAGGCACCGCGATCGCGCCACCCAGCGCGGCCTCCCACGGCGTGACCGGCACCACCACGCTGACGTCGCGGCCGTCGACGCGAAAGCGCGGATGCGCGCGGTAGCCGATCTCCAGCAGCAGGTCGCCGCCGCCGTTGCCCTGGCCGGCCAGCCGGATGTTCTGGCCGGGCTGCACGCCGGCCGGGATCCGGACGTCCAGGGTGCGCCCGCCCACCGACACCCGCTCCACGCCGCCGGCGTAGGCGCGCTCGAGGTCGATCTCCAGCCGCGCCCGCGACTCGGCACGCGGTCGCCGGCCGGCGCCCGCACCGGGCGCACCGCCGCGCATGCGGCCGAACAGCGACTCGAAGAAATCGCTGAAGCCCCCGGCGTCCGCACCGTCAAAGTCGAAGTCGTGGCCGAAGTTCGGCGGCGGCCGGAATTCCTCGCCCGGCCGGTAGCCGCGCGCGCGCAACTGGTCGTAGGCCGCGCGCTTCTTGGCGTCCTTGAGCACCTCGTAGGCCTCGTTGACCGCCTTGAAGCGCTCCTCGGCGTCCTTCTCCTTGCTGACGTCGGGATGGTACTTGCGCGCCTGCCGGCGGTAGGCGGACTTGATCACGTCCGCGTCCGCACCGGGCGGTACGCCGAGCACCTCGTAGTAGTCCTTGAACTGCATGGTCGGGTTTCGATTCCCACGGTCGGTGGGGCGCGAGCGCCCCGCGTCGATCATGCTGCGGCCGGCGCCGCCCGATGGCAAGCGGCCCGCGGCGCGAGGCGCCGCGGGCCGCCGGGGGGACCACCGCGGTGGCGGCACGGTCCCCGCGAGGTCGCCGCTCGTCCGGCGGCTGGGCGCGGCGCCACTCGTCGCAGCGCCGCTTGCGCTGCTCGCGGCGCCGCGGGCCTCACCCGTTGATGGTGATGCGGCGCGGCGTGGTTTCGGGCTTCTTGGGGATCGCGATCTCCAGCACGCCGTGGCGGCCGCTGGCGGTGATCCGGTCCGGATCGGCCGAGTCGGGCAGCGCGAAGCGGCGGTAGAACAGCCCGCGCGAACGCTCGATGCGGGTGAAGTTCTCGCCTTCCTGCTTCGACTCCTCCTTGCGCTCGCCCTTGATCGAGAGGATGCCCTTCTCCATGTGCACCTCGATCTCCTTCGGGTCGACGCCCGGGATGTCGGCGAGGATCACGAAGCGCGAGGCTTCCTCCTTGATGTCGACGCGCGGCGTCCACTGGCTGGTGACCACGTTGGACTGGTCGCCTTCGTCGACGGCGGCGAAGAACTTGTCGAACGCCTGCTTCAGTTCGTCGTGCAGGCCGGTCTGCAGCGGGAACGGCTTGTAGCGGATCATGGTCATCGGTGGTTCCTCCGTGTGCGGGCCGCCGGCACGGCGCCCCATGCGACCGATGTATGCGCCAGCGCCCGGAATTCAAGGCCGGCGACGGCGGGCGCGCGGTCATCCGCCCCGGCTATCATCGCCAACCCCAACGAGGAAACCCTCATGACGATCAAGATCGGCGACCGCATCCCGTCCGCCACCCTCAACACGCTCAACGACGGCGTGCAGGCGATCCGCACCGACGAGTTGTTCAAGGGCAAGACCGTGGTCCTGTTCTCGGTGCCCGGCGCGTTCACGCCCACCTGCTCGGCCAAGCACCTGCCCGGCTATGTCGACAAGCTGGCGGAACTGAAGGCCAAGGGCGTGGACGCCGTGGCGTGCATGGCGGTCAACGACGCCTTCGTGATGGACGCCTGGGCCAAGAGCCAGGACGTGCCGTCCGAGATCGTGATGCTGGCCGACGGCAACGCGAACTTCGCCAAGGCGCTGGGCCTCGAACTCGACGCCACCGCCTTCGGCATGGGCCTGCGCAGCAAGCGCTTCGCGCTGGTGGCGAAGGACGGCGTGGTGACCCACCTGCACGTCGAGGCACCGGGCGAGTTCAAGGTGTCCAGCGCGGAGGCGGTGCTCGCGGTGCTTTGACGCGAGCGTGCCGGGCGCAGGGTGCGCTTCGGCACGTGAGGGGATAGGGCCAAGGGGTATAGGGTCCAGGGTATAGGGCCCAGGGCCCAGGACGCGGAGTCGCCTCGGCATTGTGGGAGCGAGCAGCGCTCGCGACCGCGGCATCAATGCCTTGCCGTTGGAGCGGAGCTTGCGGTCGCGCGCAAGCGCGCTCCTACGTTCGCCGGGCGACGGACTCCGTCGCACGACCACCCACCGCCGCCTACACCCTAGGCCCTATACCCTGGGCCCTGGGCCCTCAAACAGAAGGCTGCTCCCCCTCACCCTCGACCGCCCCCTCGCCCGCCTCGGCCTCCACGCCCAGTGCTGCGACACACTCCACGCTGACCAGGGTCTCCTCCGCCGGCAGGCGGATCAGGGTCACGCCCTGCGTGTTGCGGCCGACCTGGGCGATCTCCGCGGCGCGCGTGCGCACCAGGGTGCCCTGGTTGGAGATCAGCATCACCTCGTGCTCGTCGGTGACCTGGGTGGCGCCGACCAGTTCGCCGTTGCGCTCGCTGGTCTGGATCGCGATCACGCCCTGCGTGCCGCGGCCCTTGCGCGGGTACTCGTCCAGCGGCGTGCGCTTGCCGAAGCCGCGCGCGGTGGCAGTGAGCACGTCGCCGTCGCCCGCGACCAGCATGGTCACCACGCGCGCCTCGTCGGTCAGCGTGATGCCGCGCACGCCGCGCGCCGTGCGGCCCATCGCGCGCACCTCGTCTTCGGCGAAGCGCACCGCCTTGCCGTTGGAGGCGAACAGCAGCACGTCGCGCGAGCCGTCGGTCAGCGCCACGTCGACCAGGCGGTCGCCCTCGTCCAGCTCGATCGCCCAGATGCCGACCGAGCGCGGGCGCGAGAACTCACTCAGCGGGGTCTTCTTGACCACGCCCTGGCGGGTGGCGAAGAACACGAAGCGGTCGTCGCGGTACTCCTTGACCGGCAGCATGGCGTTGACCTTCTCGCCCTGCTCCAGCGCCGGCAGGATGTTGACGATCGGCCGTCCGCGCGAATTGGGACCCGCGTTGGGGAACTGGAAGGTCTTGAGCCAGAACACGCGGCCCGCGCTGGTGAAGCACAGGATGGTGTCGTGGCTGTGCGCGACCAGCAGGCGCTCGATGAAGTCCTCTTCCTTGATCGCGGTCGCGCTGCGCCCGCGGCCGCCGCGGCGCTGCGCGCGGTACGCGGCCACCGGCTGGCTCTTGGCGTAGCCGGCGTGGGACAGCGTCACCACCAGGTCCTCCGGCGTGATCAGGTCCTCGATCGAGAGGTCTTCCTGGGTGCGCTGGATCACCGTGCGGCGGCCGTCGCCGAAGGATTCCTTGATCTCGGCCAGTTCGCCGCGGATCACGCCGAGCAGCCTGTCCGGGTCCTCGAGGATCGCGATCAGGTCGCGGATGGTGCCGAGGATCTCGCGGTACTCGTCGGTGAGCTTCTCCTGCTCGAGGCCGGTCAGCTTCGACAGGCGCATCTCGAGGATTTCCTTCGCCTGCGCTTCCGACAGGCGGTAGCCACCCTCGTGCAGCCCGTATTCGTCGGCGAGCGTCTCCGGGCGCGAGGCGGCGGCACCGGCCTCCGCCAGCAGCGCGCGCACCAGGCCCGGCTCCCAGGCGCGCGAGAGCATCCGCTCGCGCGCTTCCTCGGGGTTCTTCGAGGTCTTGATCAACTCGATCATCGGATCGATGTTGGCCAGCGCGACGGTCAGGCCTTCCAGCACGTGGGCGCGGTCGCGCGCCTTGCGCAGTTCGAAGATGGTGCGCCGGGTCACCACCTCGCGGCGGTGGCGCACGAAGGCCTCGAGCACCTCCTTCAGCGACAGGGTGCGCGGCTGGCCGTCGACCAGGGCAACCATGTTGATGCCGAACACCACTTCGAGCTGGGTGTTCTGGTACAGGTTGTTGAGGACGACCTCGGCCGACTCGTTGCGCTTGATCGGGATGTAGATGCGCATCCCGTCCTTGTCGGACTCGTCGCGCAGGTCGGCGCCGATGCCCTCGATGCGCTTTTCCTTGACCAGGTCGGCGATCTGGGTGATCAGGCGCGCCTTGTTCACCTGGTAGGGGATCTCGGTGACGATGATCGCCTCGCGGCCGTCGTCGTCGGCCTCGATCTCGCACTTGGCGCGCACCTTGATGCGGCCACGGCCGGTCCGGTACGCCTCGACCACGCCGGCGATGCCGTTGATGATGCCGGCGGTGGGGAAATCGGGGCCCGGCACGATCTCCATCAACTGGTCGATCGTGATCTCCGGGTTGTCGATCAGCGCCACCGTGGCGTCGATGATCTCGGTGACGTTGTGCGGCGGGATGTTGGTCGCCATGCCGACCGCGATGCCGGCCGAGCCGTTGACCAGCAGGTTCGGGATGCGCGACGGCAGCACCTTCGGCTCGAGTTCCTTCTCGTCGTAGTTGGGCTGGAAGTCGACCGTTTCCTTGTCGATGTCGGCCAGCAGTTCGGCGGCCAGTTTCTCCAGCCGGCACTCGGTGTAGCGCATGGCCGCCGCGTTGTCGCCGTCGACCGAACCGAAGTTGCCCTGGCCGTCGACCAGCGGGTAGCGCATGGAGAAATCCTGCGCCATGCGCACCAGCGCGTCGTAGATCGCGCTGTCGCCGTGCGGGTGGTACTTGCCCATCACGTCGCCGACGATGCGCGCGCACTTCACGTACGGCCGGTTCCAGACGTTGTTGGCCTCCTGCATGGCGTAGAAGATGCGCCGGTGCACGGGCTTGAGTCCGTCGCGCACGTCGGGCAGGGCGCGCCCGACGATGACGCTCATTGCATAGTCGAGATAGCTCTGCCGAACCTCGTCCTCGATGTTGACCTTGAGGACTTCCTTCGCGAACTCGGACATGCTGGATTTCCGGTCGTAATCAGGGTGATGGCCATGGTCACGAACCATGCGCCACGGGAGTGCAAAACGCCCGTCATCTTAGCATGCAGCAGGGGGTTCCCGCAGGCCGCGGGGGGCTGTCGAGGGCCCGCCTCAGGCGGCGCCGAAGCACGCCGACATGCGGGCTGCATCCGGCCCTTCGACCACCCCGCGCTCGGTCACGATGGCGTCGATCAGCGACCCCGGCGTGACGTCGAACACCGGGTTCCAGGCCTCGACGCCGTCGGCCGTGGTGCGCTGGCCGCCGTAGCCCAGAAGCTCATCCGGCGCGCGCAGTTCGATCTCGATGTCGGCGCCGCGCGCGGTGGCCATGTCGACCGTGCTGGAGGGCGCGACCACCATCACCTTGACCCCGTAGTAGCGGGCGGCGATGGCGAGTTCGCAGGTCCCGATCTTGTTCGCGGTGTCGCCGTTGGCGCAGATGCGGTCGGCACCGACCACCAGCCACTGCACCTGGCCGGTGGCGAACAGGTGGGCGCCGGCGCCGTCGGCGATCAACTTCGCCGGGATGCCGTCGGTGAGCAGTTCCCAGCTGGTCAGGCGCGCGCCCTGCAGCCAGGGCCGGGTCTCGGTGTTGAACACGCGCGCGATGCGGCCCTGCGCGACGCCGGTGCGGATCACGCCGAGCGCCGTGCCGAAGCCGGCGGTGGCGAGCGAGCCGGTGTTGCAGTGCGTGAGCACGCCGCTGCCGGGCGCGATCAGCGCCGCGCCGAGGGCGCCCATGCGGCGGTTGGCGGCGAGGTCTTCGGCCTCGATCGCGCGCGCCTCGGCATCCAGCGATTCCAGCGTGGCGCCGGCGTCGAGCGCGCGCCCCATGCGGTCCAGCGCCCAGAACAGGTTGACCGCGGTCGGGCGCGAGGCGCGCAGCACGGCGAGGTCGTCCGCCAGCGCCGCGCGCGACGGCACACCGCCCCGGGCGCGCGCGGCGAGCACCACGCCGTAGGCCGCCGCCACGCCGATCGCCGGCGCACCGCGCACCACCAGGTCGCGGATCGCCTGCGCCACGCCGGCGGCGTCGGCATACGACAGCCACGCGACCTGCCGCGGCAGGATGCGCTGGTCGAGCAGGTCGAGGCGGTCGCCCTGCCAGCGCAGGGCGCGCACGCGGTCGTAGCGGTCGAGGTCGGCGGCGGTCATGGCGCTTCCAGGATCGGGAAGCGCCGATTGTCGCGCGGCGCGGGGCGCCGCGCCATGCGCGATCAGAGGACCTCGAACAGTCCCGCCGCGCCCTGGCCGCCGCCGACGCACATCGTGACCACGACGTGCTTGACGCCGCGGCGCTTGCCCTCGATCAGCGCATGGCCGACCAGGCGCGCGCCCGAGACCCCGTAGGGATGGCCCACCGCGATCGCGCCGCCGTTGACGTTGAGGCGCTCCAGCGGGATGCCGAGGCGGTCCATGCAGTACAGGACCTGCACGGCGAACGCCTCGTTGAGCTCCCACAGGCCGATGTCCTCGACCTTGAGTCCCGCGCGCGCCAGCAGCTTCGGCACTGCGAACACCGGGCCGATGCCCATCTCGTCGGGCTCGCAGCCGGCCACCGCGAAGCCGCGGAATACGCCCAGCGGCTTCACGCCGTCACGCGCCGCGCGCGCCGCGTCCATCACCACCACGGCGGCGCTGCCGTCGCTGAACTGGCTGGCGTTGCCCGCGGTCACGACACCACCGGGGACCGCGCTGCGGATGGCACTGACACCTTCCAGGGTGGTATCGGGCCGAATGCCTTCGTCGGCGTCGATCGTGACCTCGCGGCTCGACAACTGGCCGGTGGCCTTGTCGCCGACGCCCATGGTCACGGTCATCGGCACGATCTCGTCCTTGAAGCGGCCCGCGGCCTGCGCCGCGGCGGCCAGCTGCTGGCTGCGCACGCCGTACTCGTCCATGCGCTCCTTCGGCACCTGGTAGCGGCGCGCGACCTCTTCCGCGGTCTGCAGCATGTTCCAGTAGATGGTCGGCTTGTGCGCGGCCAGCCAGGGGTCCGCGAGCATGGTCTGGTTCATCACGCCCTGCACGCAGGAGATGCTCTCCACGCCGCCGGCGACGTACACCTCGCCCTCGCCCGCCAGCACGCGCTGCGCGGCGCTGGCGATGGTCTGCAGGCCGGAGGCGCAGAAGCGGTTGATGGTCATGCCCGGCACGGAGACCGGGCAGCCGGCGCGCAGCGCGATCTGCCGCGCGATGTTGACGCCGGTCGCGCCCTCGGGGTTGGCGCAGCCCATGATCACATCCTCGATCTGCGCCGGGTCAATCCCGGCGCGGGCGATGGCGTGCTGGACCGCGTGCGCGCCGAGCGTGGCGCCGTGGGTCATGTTGAACGCACCTTTCCAGCTCTTGGCCAGCGCGGTGCGCGCGGTGGAAACGATGACGGCCTCGTTCATGGTCTGTCGTCCGGTCAGGTCAGGGGCTTGCCGTCGGCGGCAAGGCGCACCAGCAGGGGCGCGGGGGTCCAAGCACCGGCCTGGCGGCCCGCGGTGTCGGCATCGGCGTGCCGGCGCATCGCGCGCAGCACGTTGAACAGCCCCACTTCGTCGGCATAGCGCATCGGCCCGCCGCGGAACGGCGGGAAGCCGTAGCCGGTGAGGTACACCATGTCGATGTCGGAGGCCTTGCTGGCGATGCCTTCCTCCAGGATGCGCGCGCCCTCGTTGACCAGCGCGTACACGAGGCGTTCGACGATTTCATCGTCGCTGATCTTTCGGCGGGCGATGCCTTCGGTCTTCGAGTGCGCGACCACCAACTCGTCGACCACGGCGCTCGGATGCGCCTTGCGATCGCCGGGCTTGTAGTCGTACCAGCCGGCGCCGGTCTTCTGGCCGAAGCGGCCGAGTTCGCACAGCTTGTCGGCGACCTTCGAATAGGTCAGCCCGGGCTGCTCGACGTAGCGGCGCTTGCGGATCGCCCAGCCGATGTCGTTGCCGGCGAGGTCGCTCATGCGGAACGGGCCCATCGCGAAGCCGAACTTCTCCGCGGCGGCATCGACCTGCGCCGGCAGTGCGCCCTCCTCCAGCAGGAACAGGGCCTGGCGGCTGTACTGCTCGATCATGCGGTTGCCGATGAAGCCGTCGCACACGCCGGACACCACGGCGGTCTTGCGGATCTGCTTCGCCACCGCCATCGCGGTGGCCAGCACGTCCTTGGCCGTGGCCTTGCCGCGCACGACTTCGAGCAGCTTCATCACGTTGGCCGGGCTGAA